>NZ_JBHVDD010000003.1:0-213127 GCF_042802995.1 Streptomyces sp. NPDC057438 | reverse complement strand
CTCCAGCAGCGGCAGGGGCGCGCCTCGGCCGCTGCCGGTGCCCGCGCGGACACGCCGACGCCGCCGCCCGCCCCGCAGGGGGTCGGTGGCGGCGTCGGACCTGCCGTTCGGGAGGGTCACGGCTCGAGGAACCCGGCCCCGGTCAGGACCTTCCGGCCCTCGGCGGACCGCACCAGCGCGATGAACGCCTCGGCGGCGTCGGCGCTCTGGGCGTCCTTGAGCCGGACGATCGGGTAGTCGTTGACGGCGTCGGCGGACTCGGGGAATTCCACGCCCTTCACCTTGCCATCTGCCGCGCGCACATCGGTCTTGTAGACGACGGCGGCGTCGGCCTCCTTCAGCTCGACCTTCGTCAGCGCGGCCTTGACGTCCTGCTCGTAGGAGACGGGGGTGAGCTTCAGCCCGCTCGCGCCGAGGGCCTTCTGCGCGGCCGCGCCACAGGGCACCTCCTTGTCGCACAGCACGACCTTCAGGCCCGACCTGGTGAGGTCCTTCAGAGAGGTGATCCTGTCGGGGTTGCCCGGCGGGGTCGCGATCTCCAGCTGGTTGCGGACGAAGGTCGCGGGCGTGCCCGACGCGTCGCCCGCGTCCGTCACGATCGCCATCGTCTTGGGGCTGGCCGAGGCGAACACGTCCGCGGGAGCACCGCCGGTGATGCTCGCGGCGAGGGAGTCGCTGCCGCCGAAGCTGAAGGTGACGGTGGTGCCGGGGTGCTCCTTCTCGAACCGCTTCCCCAGGGTCGTGAAGCTCTCCTTCAGTGACGCGGCCGCGAAGACGGTCACCGTCCCGGTCACCTTCCCCGACGACGAGGCGTCCGACGACGAGGCGTCCGACGACGAGGCGGACCCGGAGGAGTCCTGCTTCGCCGACGAGGAACCGTCGGGGGACGAGCAGGCGCTCAGCGCCAGCAGCACGGTCGCCCCCAGCGCGACCGCGCGCGCCGCTCGACGGGTCCGGGGCACGGTACGGGTCGTCACGGGTCCACTCCCTCTGGTTCTGATGGGCATCAGCATACTGTCGCAGATGCCATGATGATGGCGCCCACAGGAGGGCAGAGGCAGTCTGTTGTCCCTGTTGGGGTTGCATGTGCGGAGGCGAGAGGCGCCGTGTCGGATGTGGTCGGCGCGGGACGCGCGACCGTGGGCGGGCGCGGTTTTCCCCAGCTCGCGCCCTTGCCGGAGTGCCCGTGTGGGCCATCAGAAGATTTCTGGCGAACCGGGGGCAACCATCCGTCCCGTCCGAGGGTCACATCAAGTGTGAGCAAAGCGCTCCAAGGACCCAAGGGGGAAATATGCGAAAGATCCGCAATGTCGCGACCGTCGGCGCCTTAGCGGCACTGGCGGTGGGCGCCGGGACGGCGTTCAGCACGACCGCCTCCGCCGCACCCAACGTCACCCCGCAGGGCGTCTGCGGCAGCAGCTACAAGACGGTCAACTCCGCGCCCATCGGGACGCTGGGCACCGTCTACCTGACGTACAACTCCAAGAACGGCAAGAACTGCGTCGCGACGATCCGCACCAACCCGGGCACCTACAAGAACATGTCCACGTACATCTACGTCCCCGCCACGGACGAGTACGACGAGGACTACGGCAGCTACACGTCGTTCGCCGGGCCGGCCTACGTCTACGGCAAGGGCTACTGCGTGAGCTGGGGCGGCAACATCGACAACGTGTACGTGACGGTGGACAACTCCAACTGCGCGTCCCTGAAGGAGCACCGGACCACCGAGGTCCGCTGATCCACCTGACCGACCGTCCGAGAGTTCCCGCACCGCCCCCTCCCGTGGTCCGACGTCGCCGGGGAGGGAGTTCTGAGCCGCAGGCGGTGCGGGTTCTCCCGGAGGGGCACGACCCACCGATGAGCGTGCGCGTCCTTCACGGCCCGCTCGCGCCACCGGCCGCCGCCGAATATCGGGTGCGCGGCCGGCGGCGTACAGGGGAAACTCCTCGGCATGGTCGACATGGGCATGTTCAGGGACGAGGTCGCGGGCTGGGCGGCCGACGGCTCCGGCCGGGCGGCGGGGGAGCTCGCGGAACTCCTGGGGGTGCACACGGCGGTCCTGCTGGAAGGGCTGAGCGACCTCGCCGCCGTCGAGGCGCTGGCCGCCCGGCGGGAGCGCGACCTCGCGGGCGAGGGGGTGTGCGTGCTGTCCATGGGCGGGGCGATGAGCGTCGGACGCTACGCGGGGATCCTCGGAGCGCCGGGCCTCGGCCTGCGTCTGATCGGGCTGTGCGACGAGCGGGAGAAGCCCTTCTACGACCGGGGCCTCGACCCGGCCTGGACACCCCGCCCGAGCGTCCACGTCTGCGCGGCGGACCTGGAGGACGAGCTGATCCGCGCGCTCGGCACGGCGCGCGTCGAGCAGATCGTCCAGGAAGCGGGCGAACTGCGTGCCTGGCAGACCTTCGTACGACAGCCCGCCCAGCACGGCCGCTCCCGGCACCAGCAGCTGCGCCGCTTCCTCGGTACGAAGAAGGGCCGCAAGATCCGCTACGGCCGCCTCCTCGTCGAGGCCCTCGCCCCCGAGCAGGTGCCCGCCCCCCTGGACGACCTCTTCGCCGACCTGTGACTTCTCCCACCCGCTCTTGCCGGAACCGGGAACGCTTCCCTACGTTCGGTCGCATGTCCCACCACGGCCACGCCCTCCCCGGTGAACCGGACGGACCCGCCACGGCGAGCGATCCCGCCGCGGGACGTCCGGGCGTCCCCCCGACGACCGACCTGGTCCTCGACCTGAGTGCCCACGAAATGCTCCGGCGCGCGCACGTCCTGGACGCCCTCGGCGCGGACTGGGACCCCGTGGCCGCGCTGCGCGGCGAGGAGGCGGCGTACGAGCTGCTGTACTCCGGCCTCGACGCGGAGCAGCAGCGTGTGTACGACGACCTGGTCGCGGCCGGTGTGCTGCCCCGGAGAGGCGGTGGCCGTGCTGCCGCTTGACCCGCAGGCCGACATCGGCCGTCGTGCCTGGGTCGCCTGCCCGAACTGCGACGACCGGCGCGGATGCGACACCTGTGAGCAGGGCCGTACCTGCTCCGAGCACTGGCGCTACCTGCTCTCCAACGTCGGCAGCCTGCTGCATCTGCAGTGCCGGTCGTGCACCCACATCTGGACGCACGAGACCCATTTCGGTGCCACCCGCTCCCCGTGGGAGCGCATCACCAGCGGCCTGCGGCGACACTGACCGGGCGCGTACGGCGGCCGATCCGGTGAGCCCGGCCGTCGCGGGCGCGGGCCGGTGAGGCCGGACGGCCGATGGGCGCTCGCTTTCGGATGACCTCACCGTCTGTCGCCGGGAGCGGCGGGCCGCCGGGGCCGAGGATCTCGGTCGGCGGACATCCCTGCCTGCCTCGTCCGCCCGGAGGCAGCCGTGCACATCCTGCTCCTAGCCAGCGCGTTCAACAGTCTCACCCAGCGCACCCACGCCGAACTGCGCGATCGCGGCCACACCGTGGCCGTCGAACTCGCCCTGCCCGACAGCCCGTTGCCGGATCTCGTGCGACGGCACGCACCGGAGCTCGTCGTCGCGCCGATGCTGAGGACGGCGATCCCCGAAGAGGTGTGGAGGGCCTGCACCTGTCTGATCGTCCATCCCGGACCCGTCGGCGACCGGGGACCGTCCTCCCTGGACTGGGCGATCCACGACGGCGCCGACGCGTGGGGTGTCACCGTCCTGCAGGCCGAGGAGGAGATGGACGCCGGCGCCGTGTGGGCCTGCGTGGCGTGCCGGATTCCGCCGGTCTCCAAGAGCGAGCTGTACCGCGGTGAGATCGCCGACGCCGCGATCGAGGCCGTCATGCTCGCGGTGGAGCGCTTCGCCGGGGGCACCTACACACCGCGCGAGCAGGACACGACAGGTATGGCCGCCGCCCGCTCCGGTGAGTCCGACGCCCGCCCGGTACCGCGGACGCGGCCGTACCTCGACCAGAGCGTCCGGCGGATCGACTGGGCCGGGGACTCCACCGAGGACGTCCTGCGCAAGCTGCGCGCGGCAGACTCGCAGCCCGGTGTGCTGGACGAGCTGCTGGGCGGTGAGTGGTACCTGCACGGCGGGCACCCCGAGGGCGAGCTGCGCGGACGGCCGGGCGAGCTGCTGGCGACCCGGGCCGGGGCGGTCTGCCGGGCCACCGGGGACGGCGCGGTGTGGATCCCTGAACTGAGACCCCGGCGCGAACCGGGGCAGCCGCCGACCTTCAGGCTGCCCGCCGTACGGGCCCTCGGGGACCGGCTGCCCCCGCTGCCCGAACACACCCTGCCCCGGCTCCCCTGGGCAGGGGACGACCGGACCTGGTCCGACATCCGCTACCGGGAGGACGGGCGCGTCGGGTTCCTGTCGTTCTCCTTCCCCGGCGGCGCCATGAGCACGGAGCAGTGCCGCCGGCTGCTGGACGCCTACCGGGAGGCGTGCGCGCGGCCCACGTCGGTTCTGGTGCTGGGCGGCGAACGGGACTTCTTCTCCAACGGGATCCATCTCAACGTCATCGAGGCCGCCCCCGACCCCGCCGCCGAGTCCTGGGCGAACATCAACGCCATCGACGATCTGGTCGAGGCGGTCCTCACGACGACGGACCGCCTGGTGGTCGCCGCGGTCGCGGGCAACGCGGCGGCAGGGGGCGTCATGCTCGCCCTGGCGGCCGACGAGGTCTGGTGCCGGTCGGGAGCCGTGCTGAACCCGCACTACCGGCTGATGGGCCTGTACGGCTCGGAGTACTGGACCTGCACGCTGCCGCGCCGGGTCGGTGCCGCCACGGCAGAACGGCTCATGCGTGAGGCCCTGCCGGTCAGCTCGGCGAGCGCGCTGCGCCTCGGCCTCGTCGACCGGATCCTCGACCGTGCTCCCGACGGGTTCGCGCGGGAGGTGGCGGCGCTGGCCGGGCGTCTGGCCTCGCTCCCGGCGACGGAGACACGGATCGCCGCGAAGAAGACGGAGCTGGACCGGCTGGAGAGCACGACGCCGTTGGCCCGGTTCCGCGCCGAGGAGCTGGCCCGGATGCGCCGTACCTTCGACGACCCGGCCGCCCCCTACCACGCGCTGCGCCGCGCCTTCGTCCACAAGGAGCGGCCGGCGTGCACCCCGCCACACCTCGGTCCCGCCCCGGTTGCGTGAACCGGCCCGATCGGCAGTGGCATCGGCGTCACCGGAACGGCCCCCGTCGGCATCCCATCGCGGCCGTACGGCTGCTACGAAGAGGAGCGAAGGCCGAAAAAGAGGCTTTCATCCCTTACCTCCCCAGGAGGCGGTCCCATGACTGAGGCGACGCCGGCAACGGTCGATGCCGCGAACGCGGGCGGCGCACCCGCCGACGAGGCGCCCACGATCCACATTCTCTGGATCAACGCGGGCCTGAGCTGCGACGGTGACTCGGTCGCGCTGACGGCGGCCATGCAGCCCAGCATCGAGGAGATCGTGCTCGGTGCACTGCCAGGGCTGCCGAAGATCGCCGTGCACTGGCCGCTCATCGACTTCGAGTGCGGCCCGATCGGCGGCTCGGACACGTTCATCGAGTGGTTCTTCAAGGGGGAGCGGGGCGAGATCGACCCGTTCGTCCTGGTCGTCGAGGGCTCCATCCCCAACGAGGCGATCAAGCCCGAGGGCTACTGGTGCGGCTTCGGCGACAACCCGGAGACCGGTCAGCCGATCACCACCAGCGAGTGGATCGACCGGCTCGCCCCGAAGGCGCTGGCGGTCGTCGCCATCGGCACCTGCGCCACCTACGGCGGCATCCACGCCATGGCCGGCAACCCGACCGGCGCGATGGGCGTGCCGGACTACCTCGGCTGGGACTGGAAGTCCCACGCCGGTATCCCCATCGTGTGCGTCCCGGGCTGCCCCATCCAGCCCGACAACTTCTCCGAGACGCTCACCTACCTGCTCTACCAGGCCGCCGGCTCCGCGCCGATGATCCCGCTGGACGACAAGCTGCGTCCCACCTGGCTGTTCGGGGCCACCGTCCACGAGGGCTGCGACCGCGCGGGCTACTACGAACAGGGCCAGTTCGCCCTGTCGTACGACTCGCCCACCTGCCTGGTCAAGCTCGGCTGCTGGGGCCCGGTCGTCAAGTGCAACGTGCCCAAGCGCGGCTGGATGAACGGCATCGGCGGCTGCCCCAACGTCGGCGGCATCTGCATCGCCTGCACGATGCCCGGGTTCCCCGACAAGTTCATGCCGTTCATGGACGAACCCCCCGGCGCCAAGTTGTCCAGCGGCGCCAGCGGCGCGTACGGCGCCGTCGTCCGCAAACTGCGGTCCATCACCGCCAGAACCGTGGACAAGGAGCCCAAGTGGCGCCGTACCGGAGACAAGATCACCACCGGATACCGGCCCCCGTGGTGAGCAGCCGCCGCATGTAGTCCGCACCGGCTTCGCGCACCCCTACCCCAAACCTCCCGCGCAGTGACGCAACGAAGGGCACGCACACTGATGGCACCGAAGACGACGACGGCCGGCGACGGCAGTGGCCTGGTGGAGATGGCCTGGGACCCGATCACCCGGATCGTGGGCTCCCTGGGCATCCACACGAAGATCGACTTCAAGCAGAAGCGGGTCGCGGAGTGCTACAGCACGTCGTCGGTCTTCCGCGGCTACAGCGTCTTCATGCGCGGCAAGGACCCCCGCGACGCCCACTTCATCACCAGCCGCATCTGCGGCATCTGCGGCGACAACCACGCCACCTGCTCGGTGTACGCGCAGAACATGGCGTACGGCGTGAAGCCCCCGCACCTCGGCGAGTGGATCATCAACCTCGGTGAGTCGGCGGAGTACATGTTCGACCACAACATCTTCCAGGAGAACCTGGTCGGGGTCGACTACTGCGAGAAGATGGTCAAGGAGACCAACCCCGGCGTCCTCGAACTCGCCGAACGCACCGAGGCCCCGCACGCCGCCGAGCACGGCTACCGCACGATCGCCGACATCATGCGCTCGCTCAACCCCCTGGAGGGCGAGTTCTACCGCGAGGCGCTCCAGGTGAGCCGCTACACCCGCGAGATGTTCTGCCTGATGGAGGGCCGCCATGTGCACCCCTCCACGCTCTACCCGGGCGGCGTCGGCACCATCGCCTCCGTCCAGCTGTTCACGGACTACATGAGCCGCCTCATGCGGTACGTCGAGTTCATGAAGCGCGTCGTGCCCCTGCACGACGACCTGTTCGACTTCTTCTACGAGGCCCTGCCCGGGTACGAGGAAGTGGGCCGCCGCCGGGTCATGCTCGGCTGCTGGGGCGCGCTCAACGACCCCGAGCACTGCGACTTCACCTACGCCAACATGACGGACTGGGGACGGAAGATGTTCGTCACCCCCGGTGTCGTCGTGGACGGCAAACTGGTCACCAACGACCTCACCGAGATCAACCTCGGCATCCGCATCCTGCTCGGCAGCTCCTACTACGAGGACTGGCAGGGCCAGGAGCAGTTCGTCACCCACGACCCGCTCGGCAACCCCGTGGACCCGCGCCACCCGTGGAACCAGCACACCATCCCGGCCCCGCAGAAGCGGAACTTCGACGACAAGTACAGCTGGGTCATGTCCCCGCGCTGGTTCGACGGCAAGGACCACCTCGCCCTGGACACCGGCGGCGGCCCCATCGCCCGCCTGTGGTCCACCGCCCTGTCCGGGCTCGTCGACATCGGCTACATCAAGGCCACCGGCCACAGCGTGGTCATCAACCTGCCCCGTACCATGACCAAGCCGGAGACCACCTTCGAGTGGAAGATCCCGAAGTGGTCCAACGCCCTGGAACGCAACCGCGCCCGTACCTACTTCCAGGCCTACGCCGCGGCCGTCGCCCTGCACTGCGCGGAGAAGGGCCTGGCGGAGGTCCGTGCCGGACGCACCCAGACCTGGGAGAAGTTCGAGGTCCCGGACCAGGGCATCGGCGTCGGCTTCACCGAGGCCGTCCGCGGCGTCCTCTCCCACCACATGGTGATCCGCGACGGCAAGATCGCCAACTACCACCCGTACCCGCCGACCCCCTGGAACGCCAGCACCCGCGACACCTTCGGCACACCCGGCCCGTACGAGGACGCCGTGCAGAACACACCCATCTTCGAGGAGAACACCCCGGAGAACTTCAAGGGCATCGACATCATGCGCGCCGTCCGCAGCTTCGACCCCTGTCTGCCCTGCGGCGTCCACATGTACGTCGGCGGCGGCAAGACGGTGAAGTCGATGCACGTGCCCACCGGCCTGAGCGGACTGGGCGGATGAGCGCGCCGACGACGGCCCGGCCCGTCGACGCCGAACAGACCGGACGCCGCGTCGAGGAGGTGCTCGACCGGCTCACCACGAGCGGCGACCCCGCCGCAGCCGAGGCGGCCGAGGAACTCGTGCGCTCCCTCATGGACTTCTACGGCGCCGGCCTGGCCCGCATCCTCCACCTGCTGTCCTCCGCGCCCGGTGAGCCGTCGGCGGGACTGCTCGGGGACGAGGTCGTCGCGAGCCTGCTCGTCCTGCACGACCTGCACCCCGAGGACCGCGACACCCGCATCGCCCGCGCCCTCGACAGCGTCCGCGAACACACCCTGGACGTCGTGGACTTCGACGAGGACAGCGGCACGCTGCGGGTCCGCGCCCGGGAGAGCGGCGGCTGCGGTTGCGGCTCCGGAGCGGACGCCCGGCAGGCGGCCGAGGCGGCACTCGCCTGCTTCGCCCCCGAAGTGCGGGCCGTCGACGTCCAGGCCGCACCCGCCGGGCCCACACTCCTGCAGATCAGCACGGCACCCACGGGGGCCCGATGACCGCGACCGTCACCGGTCTGAAGAGGTTCCTGACAGCACGCCCGCCCCGGCCCGAGCGGTGCGAACTGTGCGCGGTGGCCGTCCCCGGCGACCACCGCCACCTCGTCGACACCGACAAACGCGCCCTCGTGTGCGCCTGCGCCCCCTGCGCGCTGCTGATGGAACAACCGGGCGCCGCCGCGGGCCGCTTCCGCACGGTCCCGGCCCGCTACCTCACCGACCCCGGCCACCAGCTGGACGACACCGCGTGGGAGGCGCTGCAGATCCCCGTCGGCGTCGCCTTCCTCTTCCGCAACGCCGTGCTCGACCGGCTGGTCGCCCTCTACCCCAGTCCGGCCGGCGCCACCGAGAGCGAACTCGCACCGGACACCTGGGCCGCCGTCCTCGGCGACAGCCGGCTCGCCGCACTCCTCGAACCCGACGTGGAGGCCCTGTTGCTGCACCGCACCGACGGCCGCTGCGAGACCTACCTCGTCCCGATCGACATCTGCTACGAGCTCGTCGGCCGCATGCGCCTGTCGTGGCAGGGCTTCGACGGCGGAGCCGAGGCCCGTAGCGCCCTGGACGCGTTCTTCGCGGACGTCACCCGCCGCGCCCGGCCCGTGGACGTCACACCGGACGCGGCCCAAAACCCGCGGCATCCGGCACGGACGGCGGTGCGCCCGTGACCGAGTTCTCCTTCGCCTGCACCGGCGTCCGCGCCGACCGGTACGCCGCCGGACCCACCCTCGTCTTCCGGCTGCGCGTCACCGCCGCCGGCAACGCGCCCGTGCACGCGGTCGCCCTGCGCTGCCAGATCCGCATCGAGCCCGCCCGCCGCGGCTACGAGCCCGCCGAGGCCGCCGGTCTGACGGACCTCTTCGGCGACCGCTCCCGCTGGGGCAGCACCCTCCAGCCGGTGCAGTTCGCCCAGGTGTCCGTCATGGTCCCGAGCTTCACCGGAGAGATCGAGACCGACGTCGTCGTGCCCTGCACCTACGACATGGAGATCGCCGCCACCCGCTACCTCACCGCCCTCACCGACGGCGAGGTCCCCCTGCTGATGCTGTTCTCCGGCACGGCGTTCACCGGAGCCGGCGGCTTCCGCGTGGAACCGGTCCCGTGGGACCAGGAGGCGGCCTTCCGGATGCCGGTCACCGTCTGGCGGGAGATGGTCGAGCAGCACTTCCCCGGCTGCGGCTGGATCCGGCTGCCCCGCGACACCATGGACGCCCTCCTCGACTACCGCTCACGGCACGCGCTGCCCTCCTGGGAGGCGACCCTCGAGGCCCTGCTCGACGAGAGCGCCGCCGAACCGCCCGCGCACGACCCGCTGCGCGCCCTCACCGGCACCACCGGAAGGACCGACTCGTGACCCTGACCGCGTTCGCCGCCGAGACCGAGGAGCGGTTCGCCCTCGCGCGCCAGGTGGCCGACGCCGTCCTCTTCGAGGGCTACGTCCTCTACCCCTACCGCGCCTCGTCGGCCAAGAACCGGCTGCGCTGGCAGTTCGGGGTGCTCGTGCCGCCCGGCTGGGGTGCCGACTGCGAGGAGCACGACTTCCAGCACACCGAGTGCCTGATGGAACCGAAGGCGGGCGCGACCCTCTCCGTCGAGGTGCGCTTCCTGCACGCCCGGCGGCGCACGGTGCAGCGGGCGTGCCCGGACGGCGGCTTCGACACCGTCACCGAACTCGACCTGGACGACCGGGTGCTGGTGCCCTGGGACGAGGGGTTCGAGGAACGCGTCGAGGTGATCGCGCCGGTGGACGCCCTCCTCGGCGACGGCGTCACCCATCCCTTCCGGCTCCCGGCGAGGGAGGACACCGCACCCGTCCTCGACGCGGCGGGCCGTACCGTCGGCCGGCTGCTCCGCCGGAGCGAGGCGGTCAGCGGGACGGTGCGGCTGTCCGCCCGTGAACTCGACGGCCCCTACCGGACCCTGCGGCTGACCGCCGTCGTGGAGAACACCAGCGACTGGACCCCGCCCGAGGGCCGCGCCGCCGACCGGGACGCGGCGCTGCCGCACTCCCTGGTGGCCACCCATCTGCTCATGGCCCTCAGCGCCGGATCGTTCCTGTCGATGACCGATCCCCCCGAGTGGGCGAAGGGTGCGGTCGCCGCCTGCCGCAACCTGCACACCTGGCCCGTGCTCGCCGGTGAACCCGGCCGGGCCGACCTGGTGCTGTCCTCGCCGATCATCCTGGAGGACCATCCGGCCATCGCCCCGGAGAGCCCCGGCGCGCTCTACGACGCCACCGAGATCGACGAGATCCTCGCGCTGCGCACCGCCGCCCTCACCGACGAGGAGAAACGCGAGGCCCGCGGCACCGACGAACGCGCGGCGGCCGTGATCGAGCTGGCGGAGTCGATGCCGGCCGAGGTGCTGGAGCGGCTGCACGGGGCGGTGCGCAGCGTGCGGGAGGTGACCGGCCCCGGCCGCCCCGCCGATCCGGGCGTCGGCTTCCCCGACGAGTTCGGGGTGGGGCGTCCCGACACCCCCTGGTGGGACCCGGCGAGCGACGCCGGCTTCGCCCCGGAGCGGGACCACGTGGTCGTCGACGGCCGCCCGGTGGGCCGGGGCAGCCGGGTCGAACTGCACCCGGGCCTGCGGCGCACCGACGCACAGGACATCTTCCTGCGCGGCCGCACCGCCACCGTCGAGGCCGTTCTGCACGACGTCGACGGCGGCGTGCACCTGGCGGTCACGGTCGAGGGCGACCCCGGCGCCGACATCCGCCGCGAGCAGGGCCGCTTCCTGTACTTCCAGCCCGACGAGATCACACCGCTGGAGGACGGTTCATGAACGCCTCCGCGCGGCCCGGCCCCAGAACCCTGGTCGCCGGCATCGGCAACATCTTCCTCGGCGACGACGGCTTCGGTGTCGAGACCGTACGGCGGCTCGCCGCGCTCGGACTGCCCGCCCACGTGGAGACCGCGGACATCGGGGTGCGGGGCGTCCACCTCGCCTACCAGCTCCTCGACGGCTACGACACCCTCGTCCTCGTGGACGCCACGGCGCGGGGCGGAGCCCCCGGCACGCTGTACGTGATCGAACACGAGGCCGCGGGCCCGGATCCGGAGCCGCCGGCACCTGCCCTGGACGGTCACCGGATGACCCCCGACACCGTCCTGGCCCTGCTGGCGACCCTGTGCGCCGGCACCGACGGCGACCCACCGCGCCGCGTCCTGGTGGTCGGATGCGAACCGGCCTCGGTGGAGGAGGGCATCGGCCTCAGCGCGCCGGTGTCCGACGCCGTGCCTGAGGCGGTCCGCCTGATCGAAGAACTGCTGCGGGACGACGAGCCGTCCGCGGCGCAGGCCTCAACCGCTGAGGCCTCGACATGAGGAGAACGGGATGAAGAAGATCGTCATCGGGGGAGCGGCCCTCGCCGCCGTGGTCGTCCTCGCCGCCGAGGTGCTGCCGGACGTCCGGCGCTATCTGCGGATCCGGCGCATGTGAGAAGCGTGGGGAGCGCGGGCTCCCGAGCGGTTGGGTCGAACGGTGTACCCGCCGGCCGGTCACGGCGTGCCGGGCCGTTCGACCCGGCTCCACCCCCCTCTAATGAACCCCGGTGCGAGGCAGGCAGCCGGCGGAAGGACGAGAGCCCATGCACGAGATGTCCGTCGCGCTGGCCGTCGTCGACCAGGTCGCCGAGGCCGCCGACCGGGCCGGGGACGTCACGGCGGTGCGCACGGTACGGCTCCGGGTGGGCGAACTCGCCGGTGTCGTACCCGACGCCCTCGCCTTCAGCTTCGAACTGGCCTGCGCCGGAACCCTGTTGGAAGGCGCCGAACTGGCCACCGAGACGGTACCGGGGCGGGCCCGCTGCACCCCCTGCGCCCACGAATGGGCCGTCGGCATGCCGCCCCGGCTGACCTGCCCGGCGTGCGGCGGAACACGGACCGACCTGCTCGCGGGCCGGGAACTGCAGATCGTCGACGTGCGCTGGGAGAACGACAGAAGCACGCACCCGCCCACCCGCGAACCGATCTCCGAGGAGCGCTGAACCATGTGTCGTGTCACGGACCTGCGCCAGGCCGTACTCGCGAAGAACGACGCGAGCGCCCGGGAGCTGCGCTCGTGTCTCGCCGCCCGGGGCACGGCGGTCGTGAACCTGCTGTCCAGCCCGGGCAGCGGAAAGACCGCGCTGCTGGAGCAGGAACTGCTGCGGGCACGTGAACGGTCCGTTCCCGTCGCGGCGCTCAGCGCCGATCTCGCCACCGAGAACGACGCGGTCCGCCTGGCGCGGTCGGGTGTCCCGGTCAAACAGGTGCTCACCGACGGCCTGTGCCATCTGGAGGCGGGCATGCTCGCCGGCCACCTGGACGGATGGCTGCCCGACGGCACGCGGCTGCTGTTCGTGGAGAACGTCGGCAACCTGGTCTGTCCCGCCACCTACGACCTGGGGGAGACCTTGAGGGTCGCCCTGGCCTCCGTGACGGAGGGAGAGGACAAGCCGCTGAAGTACCCCACCGCCTTCGGGCTCGCGCACCTGGTCGTCGTCACGAAGACCGACTTGGCGGAGGCGGTCGAGTTCGACGAGGTCGCGTTCCGCGCGCACGTGGAACAGGTCAACCCGGGAGTCGAGATCGTCATGACCTCGGCACGCCGGGGGCGGGGGATCGGCGCTCTGCTCGACCGGGCGATGGCGGCCGCGGACGGCGCCCCCGTCCACACGCCGGTCATGGCCGGCCAGCCCCGCACCCCCGGGCACGTCCACCCCCACGAGCACACCCACGCCCACGACGACGGTCACGCCCACGCGCGTCCGGAGGCCGACGGCGCCATGGCCCACACCCACCCGTGAGCGGTCCGCAGACCCCGTCCGCCGTCGCCGGACCCGCTCCGCTGCGCCGCCGGATCGTCGTGCGGGGAGTGGTGCAGGGCGTGGGCTTCCGCCCCTACCTGTACGGCCTCGCCACCGAACTCGCCCTGGCCGGACACGTGACCAACACCGCGGAGGGCGTCGTCGTGGAGGTCGAGGGCGCCGCCTCGGCCGTGGCCCGGTTCTGCGACCGGATCGCCGCCCAGGCACCGCCGCTCGCCCGAGTCGAGTCCGTCGAGCACCGCGAGATGCCCGCCGTCGGCGACGGCACCCCGTTCACCATCCTCGCCTCCCGCGGCGGCGGCCCGGCCCGCACCCTGGTCTCCCCGGACTCCGCCACCTGCGCCGACTGCCTCACCGAACTGGCCGACCCGGCGGACCGGCGCCACCGCCACCCGTTCGTCAACTGCACCCACTGCGGCCCGCGCTTCACGATCGTCACCGGTGTGCCCTACGACCGGGCCGCCACGACCATGGCCGGCTTCCCGATGTGCCCCGACTGCGCCCGCGAGTACGCCGACCCCGCCGACCGGCGCTTCCACGCGCAGCCCGTCGCCTGCCCGGCCTGCGGACCGAGACTGCGGCTGATCGCCGGACCACGGCCGAGGCTCGCCGCGGGCGACGGGGCGGACCCGGTCGGCGCGGCGCGCGCCCTGCTCGCGCGGGGCGCGATCCTCGCCGTGAAGGGCCTGGGCGGCTACCACCTGGCATGCGACGCCACGAACCGGACGGCCGTCGCCCTGCTACGGCGCCGGAAGGCACGCGGCGACAAGCCGTTCGCCGTCATGGCGCGGACGGCGGACGACGTCCGGCACCTCGTACGACTGAGTGCCGAGGAGCGCAGGCTGCTCGAAGACGCGGCGCGGCCGGTCGTTCTGGTCAGGCGTCTTCCGGACCCCTCCGGAGAGCCCCGGCCGGCCGAGGAGGTCGCGCCCGGCAGCCCCGACCTCGGCCTGATGCTGCCGTACACCCCCCTGCACCATCTGCTGCTCGGCCTGCCCGGCGATCCGGACGGGCCCCGTCTGCTCGTCATGACCAGCGGCAACGTCTCCGGCGAGCCGATCGTCACCGACGACACCGAGGCGCTGCAGCGGCTCGCGCACCTGGCCGACGCCTGGCTCACCCACGACCGGCCGATCCACGTCCCGTGCGACGACTCCGTGGTCCGGGTCTGCGACGGGCAGCCGCTGGTGATCCGCCGTTCGCGCGGCTACGCCCCGCTGCCGCTGCCCCTCCCGCTGCCCGTGCGGCCCGCCCTCGCGGTCGGCGGAGACCTGAAGAACACGTTCTGCCTGGGCTCGGGCCGCCGCGCCTGGCTGTCGGCGCACATCGGGGACATGGACGACGTCAGCACGCAGCGGGTGTTCGAGCGCGCGGCGGCGCAGTTGGAGTCGATCACCGGGGTGCGGCCCGAGACCCTGGTGTCCGACCGGCATCCCGGTTACCGCTCCGCACACTGGGCCGACCGGAACGCGGCAGACCGGCCCGTCACCCGCGTCCAGCACCATCACGCGCACATCGCCGCCGCGATGGCCGAGCACGGGCTGGACGGCACCCGGCCGGTGATCGGCGTCGCCTTCGACGGCACGGGGCACGGCGACGACGGTGCCGTGTGGGGCGGTGAGTTCCTGCTCGCCGACTACGACCGCTACGTCCGGTTCGGGCACCTCGCCTACGTCCCGCTGCCCGGCGGCGACGCCGCGGTGCGCCGGCCGTACCGGATGGCGCTGGCCCATCTGTGGGCGGCCGGACTCGCCTGGTCCGGCGACCTCCCCTGCGCGGCCGCCTGTCCCTCCGACGAACTCCGGCTCCTGGCACAGCAGTTGGAGCGCGACGTGAACTGTGTTCCCACGTCCAGCATGGGCCGGCTGTTCGACGCGGTGTCCTCGCTGGCCGGTGTGTGCCACCGCGCCGGATACGAGGCGCAGGCCGCCGTCGAGCTGGAGGGCGCGGCCCTGCACGCGCCGGCGGGGGACACCGAGACGTACGTCTTCGCCCTGCGCACGGCCAGAGAGGGCGGGGCCGGGGCCGTACGGGCCGATCCGGCGCCCGTGCTCGCGGCGATCGTCGACGACCTGCGCGCGGGCATCGCGCCGCCCCTGATCGCGGCCCGCTTCCACCGGGCCGTGGCCGCCCTGGTGCGCGCCATGTGCGGACGGGCACGCGAGCGGCGCGGACTGGACACGGTCGCCCTGACGGGAGGCGTGTTCGCCAACACGCTGCTCTCCTCGGCCTGTGCCGCCGGCCTGCGCGAGGAAGGCTTCACGGTCCTGCGGCACCACCTGGTGCCCCCCAACGACGGCGGCCTGGCCCTGGGGCAGTTGATGGTGGCCGCCCGGACCACGGCCGTCGCCCCCGCGCCCGCCGACTGAGCGGCGCGCGACCCACAGCGAGGAGAGGCTCATGTGCCTGGCGGTACCCGGCAGAGTGCTGGACATCGAGGAACGGGAGGGCACCCGGATGGCCACCGTCGACTTCGGCGGTGTGGTCAAGGAGGTGTGCCTGGAGTATCTGCCCGACCTCCAGGTCGGCGAGTACGCCATCGTCCACGTCGGGTTCGCCCTGCAGCGGCTGGACGAGGAGTCGGCGCGGCAGACGCTCGAACTCTTCGCCGAACTCGGCATGCTGCAGGAGGAGTTCGGCGACCCATGGGAGATGGCGGCGGCGGAGGCGGGCATGGACCCGGTGGAAGAGGTGCGCAACCCGTGAAGTACATCGACGAGTTCCAGGACCCGGAGCTGGCACGGCGGCTCCTCGACGACATCCACGCGACGGTGACCAGGCCATGGGCGCTGATGGAGGTGTGCGGAGGACAGACGCACAGCATCATCCGGCACGGCATCGATCAACTGCTCCCGGAAAAGGTCGAGTTGATCCACGGGCCGGGCTGCCCCGTGTGTGTCACCCCGCTGGAGGTCATCGACAAGGCGCTGGAGATCGCCTCCAGGCCGGAGGTGATCTTCTGCTCGTTCGGGGACATGCTGCGCGTGCCCGGCACCGGCCGCGACCTGTTCCAGGTCCGCGGGGAGGGCGGTGACGTGCGGGTCGTCTACTCGCCGCTCGACGCGCTGCGGATCGCACGGCAGAACCCGGACCGCGAGGTGGTGTTCTTCGGCATCGGCTTCGAGACGACGGCGCCCCCCAACGCGATGACGGTCCATCAGGCCCGCAAACAGGGGATCAAGAACTTCAGCATGCTGGTGTCCCACGTCCGCGTGCCCCCGGCCATCGAGGCGATCATGTCCTCGCCGAGCTGCCGGGTGCAGGGCTTCCTCGCGGCCGGGCATGTCTGCAGCGTGATGGGGGTGGGGGAGTACCCGGAGCTGGCGGAGCGTTTCCGCGTACCGATCGTGGTGACGGGCTTCGAGCCGCTGGACATCCTCGAAGGCGTGCGCCGCGCCGTCCACCGGCTGGAACGCGGCGAGCACGGCGTCGACAACGCCTACGCCCGCGCTGTGCGGCCGGAGGGCAACGCGGCCGCCCGGGCGATGCTGGAGGACGTCTTCGAGGTCACCGACCGGGCCTGGCGCGGGATCGGCGTGATCCCGGACAGCGGCTGGCGGTTGGCGTCGAAGTACCGCGACCACGACGCCGAGCACCGCTTCGCCGTCGAGGGCATCCGCACGGTCGAACCCGAGGCGTGCCGCAGCGGAGAAGTCCTCCAGGGGCTCCTCAAGCCGCACGAGTGTGAGGCCTTCGGCACCCTGTGCACCCCCCGCACCCCTCTGGGGGCCACCATGGTGTCCAGCGAGGGTGCCTGCGCGGCGTACTACCTCTACCGGCGCCTGGACATGCCCGCCGCGACCGAGGCCCGGGAGGCGAGCCCCGTTGTCTGACACCACCGATCTCCCCACCCCCGCCGTGCTGGACATCGAGGCGTGGACCTGCCCCGCGCCCGTGCGGGACCGCCCCCGGGTCGTCATGGGCCACGGCGGCGGTGGAGTCCTCTCCGCCGAACTGGTCCAGCAGATCTTCGCGCCCGCCTACGGGGGCGAGGCACTGGCCCAGCTGGGCGACGCGGCCGTCGTCTCCCTGGGCGGCGCACGGCTGGCGTTCTCCACCGACTCCTACGTCGTACGGCCGCTGTTCTTCCCCGGCGGCAGCATCGGCGACCTGGCGGTCAACGGAACCGTCAACGACCTCGCCATGGGCGGCGCCCGCGCCGCCTACCTCTCCTGCGGATTCATCCTGGAGGAGGGCGTCGAGCTGGAGACGGTCACCCGGGTCTCCCGGGCGCTCGGCGAGGCGGCGCGCACCGCCGGTGTGGAGGTGGCCACCGGTGACACCAAGGTGGTCGAGGCGGGCCACGGCGACGGGATCTTCATCAACACGGCGGGCATCGGCCTCGTACCGGCGGGTGTCGATCTGCGGCCGCAACGGGTCGTCCCCGGCGACGTGGTCATCGTCAGCGGTGCCATCGGCGTCCACGGGGTCGCGATCATGAGCGTGCGCGAGGGCCTGGAGTTCGGCGTGGAGATCCAGAGCGACTGCGCGGCTCTCGGCGGCCTCGTCGAGACGATGCTCGCCGTCACCCCCGACCTGCACGTGCTGCGTGACCCCACCCGAGGGGGCCTCGCGGCCGCCCTCAACGAGATCGCGGCCGCCTCCGGCACCGGGGTCGTCATCCGGGAACGCGAGGTGCCGGTTCCGGAGCCCGTGGCCAATGCCTGCGCCATTCTCGGGCTGGACCCGATGTACATCGCCAACGAGGGCAAGCTCGTGGCCTTCGTCCCGCGCGAGCACGCCGACGCCGTTCTGGAGGCGATGCGGGCGCATCCCCTCGGCGCCGACTCCGTGATCATCGGGGAGGCCGTCGAGGCCCATCCCGGCATGGTCGTGGCCCGTACCGGGCTGGGCGGAACACGAGTGGTCGATCAGCCGATCGGTGAGCAGTTGCCGCGGATCTGCTGACACCGCCGCGATGCCGGCCGGCACCTCCTCGACGGCTCCGCCCGTCGAGGAGGCTGTCGTCCGGGCATCGGCAGGCCCTCGCCCTACCGGTGGTCCGACGGTGGTGAGTCCTGGGGGTCCACGCCGGTGGAGGAAGAGGCGTCCCTGGCGCCGCTGGGGCGCTGGGAGCGGCCCCTGCGTCCGGTGTCGCGACGGCCCTTCTCGTCCGCGTCGCCGTATTCCTCGCCCCGTGTTCCGTGACTCTTCGCGGTGTCGCCGGGGACGGACTTCGTCTCCTGCGCCGACTTCGTGCGGCCCCGGCCTCTCTTCTCGGCGTGCTCGGCCGTTCGGAAGGAGCGGGGGGCGCTGGGGTTGTCCTGCTGACGTGTCTCATCCACGTCGGGCGACCAGCCGTGCTGCCCGGTGCCCTCGTGACGGCTCGGGCCCTTTCCGTGCGGAGGCTCGGACGCTCGTGTGTGCTTCGACATGGGCCGACCTGCCTGTTCCTGGTCGATGGGACGCCGGTCGTGGCGTCGTCGCGCTGAACGAAGTACCCCTCTCACGGACATTTAATTCATATCGGCACATATTCGGCAGTCGGGTCGTGCCGGGCGCCGTGACGGGCCGGGCACGATCCGTCAGTCGTGCCGGAGGGCGTTCAGCCGGGCCGCCCGGAGGGTGAGGTGGTCGCGCTCGGCGAGGTTGGGCGCCTTGCGCGCCGCCTCGGCGTACAGCTGTGCCGCCGTCGTCAGGTCGCCGTCGCGTTCGTGGAGGTACGCCGCCACCGCGGTGTGCCGCGGCAGCGAGTCCTCCAGTACGGCGAGCGCCGCCAGCCCGGCACGGGGGCCGTCGGCCTCACCGACGGCCACCGCGCGGTTGAGCCGCACGACCGGACTGTCGGTCAGTCGAACGAGTTCGTCGTACCACTCGACGATCTGCACCCAGTCGGTCTCCCCGGCGGTGGGCGCGTCCGCGTGCAGCGCGGCGATGGCCGCCTGCGCCTGGAACTCGCCCAGCCGGTCACGGGCGAGGGCCGCCTGGAGGATCCCGATGCCCTCGGCGACGGACACGGTGTCCCACCGGCCGCGGTCCTGCTCGGCGAGCGGCACCAGACTGCCGTCGGGCGCGGTACGGGCGGCCCGCCGGGCGTGGTGCAGCAGCATGAGGGCGAGCAGCCCCGCCACCTCGGGGTGGTCGATCGCGGCCGCGAGCTGCCGGGTGAGCCGGACGGCCTCGGCGGCGAGGTCGACGTCCCCGGAGTAGCCCTCGTTGAAGACCAGGTAGAGGACGCGCAACACGGTGGCGACGTCGCCGGGCCGGTCGAGACGCACGGTGGAGACGGTGCGCTTGGCCCGGCTGATGCGCTGCGCCATGGTCGCCTCGGGCACCAGATAGGCCTGCGCGATCTGGCGGGTGGTCAGCCCGCCCACGGCGCGCAGCGTGAGCGCCACCGCCGACGACGGCGTGAGCGAGGGATGGGCGCACAGGAAGTAGAGCTGGAGCGTGTCGTCCGTCCCGGGCGCGGAGCCGGGCGCCGGCTCCTCCTCGACGAGGTTCTCGCGCCGGCGCCGGGCGGCGTCCGCGCGGGTCGCGTCGAGGAACCGGCGCCAGGCCACGGTGATCAGCCAGCCCTTCGCGTCCCGCGGCGGGTCGTCCGGCCAGACGCGGACCGCCTCCGTGAGCGCATCCTGTACGGCGTCCTCGGCCGCCGCGAAGTCTGCTCCGCGGCGGACGAGGACGGCGAGCACACCGGGGGTGAGGCCCCGCAGCAGTGCCTCGTCCATCGATGGGGTCACTCCGTGATGGTGGGCGGAGCGGACAGGAACGGGCGCAGCTCCAGCCACTCGTGGATCGGCTTCCCGCCCGCCCCGGGGGCGGCCGACAACTCCCCGGCCAGCTCCACGGCGCGTTCATGGCTGTCGACGTCGATCACCATCCAGCCGGCGATGAGGTCCTTGGTCTCGGCGAACGGGCCGTCGGTGACCGGCGGACGCCCCTCGCCGTCGTACCGGACCCAGGTCCCCTCGGGGGCGAGCGCCTGGCCGTCCACGAACTCGCCGGTCTTCTCCAGCCGGGCCGCGAAGTCGTTCATGTACTGGATGTGTGCCGAGATCTCCTCCGGTGTCCACTGGTCCATCTGTACGTCGTTCACCGCGGCCGGTGCGCCGCGGTAGTGCTTGAGCAGCAGGTACTTGGCCATCGTGGTTCTCCTTGGTACCGGTGCGCCCATTGTGGTCGCGTTCGCACCGGGGACGGAGCCGGATGCGGGTTCTCGACATCACCGGCCAAGATTTTTTCGGAAACTTCCGAAGGGGCCCGCGGCGGCTTCGGCAGGGAGGCCGTCCGACGTCGGCCGAGGGCCCTGTCCAACCCTGCCGAGTGCCCCGCTCGCGGGCATGTATTCAGCCCCGGGCGGTATCTTTTCGGGGTGGCGCGGATCCCCGGATCAGGCTTTGGTTGTCGGACGACAACTGAGTTAACCTTCACCGAATTTTCTCATCGGGCGGATTCGTGAACTGCGGAAACGTGGGTGATGAGCGGGCCTGTCAGGGCCCGGCGCGGGTTCCGAGTCCTCGGCGCGGGGGCTCTTGGGGAGCGGAACGAGGGTGCGCATGAGCAGCAAGACGATCGAGGTCGCCGACCGGGCGCCCGGCGAGCAGGAGCTACGCCAGCTCCTGGCCGGACTGACCGCCGTCCGGGACGGTGACTTCGGGACCCGGCTGCCGTCCGACGGTGAGGGCCTGCTCGGTGACATCGCCACGGTCTTCAACGGCATGGTGGACCAGCTGTCCGTGTTCACGTCGGAAGTGACACGGGTGGCGCGGGAGGTCGGCACCGAGGGCACCCTCGGCGGTCAGGCCGAGGTGCCGGGCGTCTCCGGCACCTGGGCCGACCTGACCGACTCGGTCAACGCCATGGCGGGCAATCTGACGACCCAGGTGCGTGACATCGCGCAGGTGGCGACCGCAGTCGCCAAGGGCGATCTGTCGCAGAAGATCGACGTACCCGCGCGCGGCGAGATCCTGCAGCTGAAGGAGACCGTCAACACGATGGTCGACCAGCTCTCCGCGTTCGCCGACGAGGTCACGCGCGTCGCCCGTGAGGTCGGCAGCGAGGGACGGCTCGGCGGTCAGGCGCAGGTGCCGGGCGTCGGCGGTGTCTGGCGCGACCTGACCGATTCGGTCAACTTCATGGCGGGTAACCTCACTTCCCAGGTCCGCAACGTCGCCCAGGTCACCACGGCGGTGGCGCAGGGTGATCTGTCGCAGAAGATCACCGTGGACGCGCGCGGCGAGATCCTGGAGTTGAAGAACACCATCAACACGATGGTGGATCAGCTGTCCGGTTTCGCCGACGAGGTCACGCGCGTCGCCCGCGAGGTCGGCACCGAAGGACGGCTCGGCGGGCAGGCGGACGTCCAGGGCGTCAAGGGCACCTGGCGCGACCTCACGGACTCCGTGAACTTCATGGCGGGCAACCTCACCGCGCAGGTCCGCAACGTCGCCCAGGTGGCCACGGCGGTGGCGCAGGGTGATCTGTCGCAGAAGATCACCGTCGATGCGCGGGGCGAGATCCTGGAGTTGAAGAACACCATCAACACGATGGTGGATCAGCTGTCCGGTTTCGCCGACGAGGTCACCCGCGTCGCCCGCGAGGTCGGCACCGAGGGCAACCTCGGCGGACAGGCCATCGTCCGGGGCGCGTCGGGGACCTGGAAGGACCTGACGGACAACGTCAACGTGATGGCGTCGAACCTGACCGGACAGGTTCGCTCGATCGCCCAGGTCGCCACCGCCGTCGCGCGCGGCGACCTCTCCCAGAAGATCACCGTCGAGGCCAAGGGCGAGGTCGCGGCCCTCGCGGACGTCATCAACACCATGGTCGACACGCTCTCCGC
Organism: Streptomyces sp. NPDC057438; assembly: GCF_042802995.1. NCBI lineage: Bacteria > Bacillati > Actinomycetota > Actinomycetes > Kitasatosporales > Streptomycetaceae > Streptomyces > Streptomyces sp. NPDC057438. Next base: position 190,796 of record NZ_JBHVDD010000003.1, on the reverse strand, counting down.
GTTCGCCGACGAGGTCACCCGCGTCGCCCGCGAGGTCGGCACCGAGGGACGCCTCGGCGGCCAGGCCCACGTGCCGAACGTCGCGGGCACGTGGAAGGACCTCACCGACAACGTCAACTCCATGGCCAACAACCTCACCGGCCAGGTCCGCAACATCGCCCTGGTGACGACGGCGGTGGCCGGCGGCGACCTGTCGAAGAAGATCGACGTCGACGCCCGCGGCGAGATCCTGGAGCTGAAGACCACCATCAACACGATGGTCGACCAGCTGTCCTCGTTCGCCGCCGAGGTCACCCGCGTCGCCCGCGAGGTCGGCAGCGAGGGCCGGCTCGGCGGCCAGGCCGAGGTCGAGGGCGTCGAGGGCACCTGGAAGCGCCTCACCGAGAACGTCAACGAGCTCGCCGGGAACCTCACCCGCCAGGTCCGCGCGATCGCCGAGGTCACCAGCGCCGTCGCCGAGGGCGACCTGACCCGCTCCATCACCGTGGAGGCGTCGGGCGAGGTCGCCGACCTCAAGGACAACATCAACTCCATGGTGGAGTCCCTGCGGGAGACCACCCGGGCCAACCAGGAACAGGACTGGCTCAAGACCAACCTGGCCCGGATCTCCGGCCTGATGCAGGGCCACCGCGAACTGCCCGTCGTCGCCGAACTCATCATGGACGAGCTCGCGCCCCTCGCCTCCGCCCAGTACGGCGCCTTCTACCTCGCCGAGGACACCGAACGCGGTCCGGAACTGCGGCTGGTGGGCTCCTACGGCTACCCCGACGACACCGACCGGCCCGAGCGCATCCCCGTCGGACGCTCCCTGGTCGGCCAGGCCGCCCGCAACCGCCGCCCCATCAGCGTCGAGGAGCTGCCGCCGAACTACGTGACGATCTCCTCCGGTCTCGGGGAGGCCGTGCCCAGCGCCCTGGTGGTGCTGCCCATCGTGGTCGAGGACCAGGTCCTCGGTGTCATCGAACTGGGCTCCGTCACCCCCTTCACCCAGATCCACCAGGACTTCCTCTCCCAGCTGATGCCGACCATCGGCGTCAACCTCAACACCATCGTGGCCAACGCGCGCACCGACGAGCTGCTGGGGGAGTCCCAGCGGCTCACCGCCGAACTCCAGGCGCGCTCCGAGGAGTTGCAGGTCCAACAGGACGAACTGCAGCGCTCCAACGCCGAACTGGAGGAGAAGGCGTCCCTCCTGGCCTCGCAGAACAGCGACATCGAGGCCAAGAACCTGGAGATCGAGCAGGCCCGGCAGGAACTGGAGACCCGCGCACAGCAGCTGGCGCTGGCGTCGAAGTACAAGTCCGAGTTCCTGGCGAACATGAGCCACGAACTGCGCACCCCGCTCAACAGCCTGCTGATCCTGGCCCAGTTGCTGGCCCAGAACCCCTCCCGCAACCTGACGCCCAAGCAGGTCGAGTACGCGGGCATCATCCACTCGGCGGGCTCGGACCTGCTGCAGCTGATCAACGACATCCTCGACCTGTCCAAGGTCGAGGCGGGCAAGATGGACGTCACCCCCGAACGGGTGCCGCTGCGCAAGCTGCTGGAGTACGTCGAGGCGACGTTCCGCCCCATGACGACGCAGAAAAGCCTGGACTTCACGGTCGCCACCGCGCCGGGCACCCCCGTGGACCTGCTCACCGACGACTCCCGGCTGCGGCAGATCCTGCGCAACCTGCTGTCGAACGCCGTGAAGTTCACCGAACACGGCGGTGTCACCCTGCGTATCGAGCCCGCGGCCGACCGGGAGGTGCCCACCGGCGTCCTGCGCGGCGGCGCCGTCGTGGCCTTCCGGGTGAAGGACACCGGCATCGGCATCCCCCAGCAGCAGCTGGAGACGATCTTCGGAGCCTTCCAGCAGGCCGACGGCACCACCAGCCGCAAGTACGGCGGCACCGGCCTCGGCCTGTCCATCACCCGGGAGATCGCCCATCTGCTCGGCGGCGCCGTCACCGTCGACAGCACGCCCGGCCAGGGCAGCACCTTCACCCTCTACCTGCCCGTCGCCCGCGCGGACTTCGAGGAAGTGCTCGACGGCGGCGGCGCGCTGACGGACCACCCGCACACCGACGGCCGTGAACTGCCCCCGGCCGACCGCCCGGACACGGCCGCTCCCACGGCACACGAACAGCGTCGCCGCCGTCTGCTGGTGGTGGAGGACCGCCCGCGCGGGCTGCTGACCCTCGTCGCCGAACGCGCGGTCGCGGACCTCGCACCCGGCGACGACCCGCCCGGGGCGATCGACATCATCACCGCGATCGGCGCCCAGGAGGCGGCGAGCACGCTGGCCGCCGAACCCTGCCACTGCGTGGTCCTCGAACTCGGCATGCCCGACGGCGAGGGCGCCCGCCTGCTGGAGGCCATGGAGGGCGACTCGGCGCTCGCCAGCGTGCCCGTCCTCGTGCACACCGGTCACCGCGTGGACCTGGCACACGAGCAGACCCTGCGCACCCGCGCCGAGGGCCGCCCGCTGGACTTCCTCTCCAGCCTCGACGAACTGCGCGAACGGATCACCCTGCACCTGTCCGCCGAGGAGCCGGGGGACGTGCTGTCCCTGGTCCGCGCCGACGAGTCCCAGCGCCCTCCCGCGCAGGTCGTCGACGGCGCCTTCCTCGGCCGTACGGTGCTCGTGGTCGACGACGACGCGCGCAACCTCTTCGCGCTGAGCGGCATGCTGGAACTCCACGGCTTCCAGGTCCTGCACGCCGACAACGGCCGCAGGGGGATCGAGATGCTGCTCGCCCACCCGGACATCTCACTGGTGCTGATGGACGTGATGATGCCTGAGATGGACGGGTACTCGGCCACCTCGGAGATCCGCTCCATGCCCCAGTACGCCGAACTGCCCATCATCGCCGTCACCGCCAAGGCCATGCCCGGCGACCAGGAGAAGAGTCTCGCCTCGGGCGCGAACGACTACGTCACCAAGCCGGTCGACACCAACGACCTCATCGGCCGCGTCCGACGCTGGCTGTCCGTATGACGAGGACACCCGCCGCCCCGCGCACCAGCCGACCCCGTGGTGTCCACGGACACCCGAGCCGAGGAACAGGTCGAACGTGAGCACTCCCCATCAGCCGGCCGAGCCGCAGGACACCGGCGCGTCGACGGACGGGCCGTCCGCCGCCGACCCGACGGCGGACGTCGGCCTGCTGTCCGACGACCCCTTCGACATGCTGTCCGTCGCCCGCGACGACCTTCCGGCCGCGACCCGCCCGAAGGAGGGCGAGGAGGCGGAGCAGAGCGGGACGGACGGGACGGAGACGGACGAGAGCGCGGACGACGGCACAGGGCCCTCGTCCCCCGTCGGCCGGCTCGCCGCGACCGTGGAGCGACTGCGCCGCGAGGTGCAGGAGGCCCAGGCGGAGGCCGACGGGCGGGCCCTGATCGAGCTGGCGAAGGGCATCCTCGTCGAGCGGCTCGGCTGCGGGCCCTCGCAGGCGGCACGGCAGCTCACCGAGCTGACCGAACAGGCGGGCGTGACACCCCTCGAATTCGCCGTCGACGTCATCAACCAGGCCGCGCGCGACCGGCTCTCCGAGGTCACGACCACCTTCCTCGCGATCACGGAGGGCCGCGCCGACGCCCCCGACCGGCCGGGGGGCGGCTCCCCGGCCGTACGGCTGCGGACCGCCGAGAGCGGCGCGCTGGCCGCCCACGACGCCCAGGCCGTGGCCGACTCCCTGCTGGAACACGCGCTGACCCCGCTCGGTGCGGAGGCGGTGGCCATCTGGGCGCTGGGTGCCGACGGCTCCCTCACCCTGGCGGGCAGCGCCGGCTTCCCGGCCGCTGAGGCGGCCCGCTGGCGGTACGTCCCGCCGGGGGTCGCCACGGTGGCCCGTCACGGGCTCGGCGAGCGGAGGGGCCACTGGATCGGCTGCCTGTCGGAGACCGGCCTGCCCTCCATCGGCCGGCACCACCACCCCGACGGAGGCCGGGCCGCCGTACCCGCGGGCGCCGGAGGCCGCATCCACGGCGTGCTGGAGATCGTCTGGCCCACCCCGCTGCAGCCCCAGCCCCCGCAGATCGTCCGCCAGATCGAGGCGCTGGCCGAGCTGTGCGCGCACGCCCTGGAGACCTACGTCCCGGACCACGCCGACGGGCAGACCCGGGCCGAGACCAAGCCGGACGTCGCCGAACTGATCCACCTCGCCGACGGTCTGCACGACCCCGCGCTGGTGCTCGTCCCGTACCTGGACGCCACCGGGGAACTCGTCGACTTCCGCATCCAGCACGTCAACAGCCGCTTCCTCGACCCGGCCGGCCGGCCGCGTGGGGTCGTCAACGGAGCCCTGCTCCTGGAGACGTATCCGATGGCCGCCGGCGAGAGCGAGCTGTTCGGGCAGGTCGAGCGCGTCTACGCCACAGGTGAGCCGTTCCGGGCCCGCCGTATGCGGCTCACCTCCCTGGTGGACGAGGTCCCGCTGGCGGCGGTCGCCGACATCAACATCAGCCGGCACGGCGGCAGCGTGCTGCTCATCTGGCGTGTGGAGGACGAGACCGCCCGGCTGGCGAGCCTGCTGCAGCACGCCCAGCGTCTCGGCCGCATCGGGGGCTTCGAGGAGAACCTCCTCACCGGCGAGATCACCTGGAACGGCCAGCTCTACAGCCTCTACGGCAAACCGTCCGTCAGCGGCCCGGTCCCGCTGGAGGACCTGCCCGCCCATGCCCACCCCGACGACGCCGTCGCCATCGGCAGGTTCCTGCGCACCCTGCTGCACCATCGCCGCCCCGCGTCCGCGGCCTTCCGTCTCCAGCGGCCCGACGGCGTCACCCGGCACATCCGCGTCGTGGCCGAACCCGTCCTCGACTCCGACGGCCGGCTGTTCGTGGTCCGCGGCGCCTACCAGGACATCTCCGCCCACCACTGGACGGAGGTCGCCCTCGCCGCCACCCGTGACCAGCTCGCCCATTCCGAGCAGCAGGCGAGCGAACGCGACCGGCTCACCCTCCAGCTCCAGCACGCGATCATGCCGCCGGCCCAGGCACCCCTGGAGGCCCCCGGGCTGCGCGTGGCCGTGCGTTACCGGCCCGCCGAGACCCAGAACCTGGTGGGCGGCGACTGGTACGACGCGGTCGTCCTGCCGTCCGGGCTGGTGCTGCTGTGCGTGGGAGACGTCGCCGGACACGGCATAGAGGCCGCCACCAGCATGGTGGTCCTGCGCAACGCGCTGCGCGGACTCGCCGTGACCGGCGCGGGGCCGGGCCAGCTGCTGTCCTGGCTCAACATGGTGGCCCACCACCTCACGGGAGCGGTCACCGCCACGGCCGTCTGCGGCCTGTACGACCCCGACCGCCACACCCTGCGCTGGGCCAGGGCCGGCCATCTGCCGCCCGTCCTGGTGCGCGCCGGTGAAGCGACACCGCTGCCCTTGGTCAAGGGCCTGCTGCTCGGCGCGCTGCCCGAGGCCACCTACGAGGAGCACGAGGCCCAACTGGCCGTCGACGACACCCTGCTGATGTACACCGACGGCCTGATCGAACGCCGTGACCGGTCCGTGGAGGAATCACTGGCCCAGCTGCTGACGGCCGCGCGCACGGTCCCGCCGACGCTCGACCAGCAACTGGACCGCCTGCTCACCCACAGCAAGTCCGACACGGACGACGACACCTGCCTCGTGGGCGTCCAGGTGGCCTAAGGCCCTTGTACCGCCTGCCGACCGCGACCGCGCGCCCGCACCCGGGCGACGGCCCGGATCCGGACGTTCACGACCTCTCCGCCCGACGGGACGTCTGTGAACGCGAGAGACGGGCACTCGGACCGTACGACGACGGTTTCGAGGACGGTTCGAGGACAGAACGGGGAAGCCGGTGACGATCAAGGCGAAGGGCTGGGCACATTCGTTTCCCGTGTCCGGGGGAGTACGGGCCGGCCGGCGGTGGACACGCAGGACGTTGGAGTCCCTGCCGTGGACCGCCGCCGAGCCGCAGACGGTGGACGCCATCGTTCTCGCGGTGTCCGAACTGCTCACCAACGCCCATGTGCACGCACACAGCGACGCGCGTCTCATCCTCACCTGGGACGGTGAGTGCCTCCAGGTGAGCGTCCACGACGAGGACCCCACACTGCCGCGCCAGCGCAATCCGCAGGCCGGTGAGGTCTCGGGCCGCGGCGTGGGCATCGTACGGATGCTCGCCGACGAGCTGGAGATGACGTGCCAGCGGCACGGCAAGACGGTGTCGGCGTGTTTCCGTCCGGCCGGTACCGGCCGGACGGAGGACGACGGCTGAACGCGGAGGCGACCGGTTCAGTTCGTGGTGAGCATGCCCCGGCGCAGGCGGGTCAGGGTGCGCGAGAGGAGGCGGGAGACATGCATCTGCGAGCAGCCGAGGTGTTCGGCGATCTGGGCCTGGGTGAGTTCCTCGACGAACCGCAGGTGGATGATCCGCCGGTCGCGGTCACCCAGCTCGGCCAGGAGCGGGGCCAGGGCGTGGAAGTCCTCGACGAGCTCCATGCCGGCGTCCTCGCTGCCGATGAAGTCCGCGAGCGCCGCCTCCCCGGTCTCGTCGCCGCCGATGGCGGCGTCGAGGGAGGAGGAGTTGTAGCCGTTCGCGGCCAGGCGCGCCTCGATGACCTCCTCCTCGGAGAGGTTCATCAGCTCGGCCAGTTCCCTGACCGTCGGGCCGCGGCCCAGACGGCTGCTGAGTTCGTCGGTGGCGCGGGCGAGTTCGACACGGGCTTCCTTCAGACGCCGGGGCACATGGACGGCCCAGGAGGTGTCGCGGAAGAACCGCCTGATCTCGCCGACGATGTAGGGGACGGCGAAGGTGGTGAACTCCACCTCGCGCGAGAGCTCGAACCGGTCGATCGCCTTGATCAGGCCGATCATGCCGACCTGGACGATGTCCTCCATCTCGTCCGCGCCCCGGCTGCGGAACCGGCCGGCCGCGTAGCGGACGAGGGAGATGTTCATCTCGATCAGGGTGTTGCGCGCGTACTGGTACTCGCGGGTCCCCTCTTCGAGGACGGTCAGCTGCTCGAAGAACAGCTTCGACAGGGAACGCGCGTCCCGGGGCGCCACCTTCAGCGGATCGGAGACTTCCGGCAGCCGAACGGTGGTGTGACCGACGTTCGTCCCCACAGTCGTTGTCGCCGTCATCCTTGCTTTCCTCTCTCGCTGGTCAGCCGGCCTCCGTCCGTGGACTCGGCCGCCGGCGTGGCGCCTACCCCGTCTGCCCGCGGTCATGCCTGCGTGTTTCGCGAACGTTCCGGGGCATCCGAGGGGTATCCGCACGGGTTATACGATGACGTGTCCGTAGCTCGCTGGGGCAGCCTGAGGCAGGGAGAGAGAACGTGGACGTCTCTCACGGCGCGGACAGGACGGTGCCCGGGTCGTCGCGTGGCGGCGCGGTGCTGGAGATCCGCTCTCTGCCCGGTCGTCCTGGTATTCGTGCTGCTGGAGAAGTCAACGTGATCACCCGATCGTCCTGGGAAGAAGGACTGGAGGGTTTGGCAAGCGTCCACACGGACGTCTCGTTCGTGGAACTGTCCGACCTGATGTCCATCGACGTCGGCGGCGCGGCGGCGCTGGCGGTCACCGCGCAGCGGCTGGACAGCGGCCGCATCGTCGTGGACCGCCCGCCGCCGGAGCTGGAGCGCATCCTGCACATCTTCTGGCCCGGCCATACGAGGATCGAGGTGGCGGCACGATGAGTACGGCCACTTCCGGTGAACGCTTCGTGCACCCGGCGCTGTTCTACCGGGGCCCGGAGCAGTACCTGGCCGGCACGGTGCCGTTCCTGGCGGAGGGTCTGGCCGCCGGAGAGGCCGTCGCGGTCGCCGTTCCCGGCCCCAACCTCGAACGGATCAAGGCAGGGATGGGAGCGAGCGCCGCCGAGGTCGAGTTCCTCGACATGACCCGGGTGGGCCGCAACCCGGGGCGGATCATCCCCGGTGTCCTGCGTGCCTTCGCCGACGCCCATCCGACGCGCCGGGTACGGATCATCGGAGAGCCGATCTGGGCCGGCCGCTCGGCCGCGGAGTACCCGGCGTGCGTCCAGCACGAGGCACTCATCAACGCCGCCTTCCAGGGCCGTGAGGTGACGATCCTCTGCCCGTACGACGCGGACGGCCTGAAGCCGGAGGTGCTCGCCGACGCCCACGCCACGCACCCCGTCGTCATCGACACCGGCGTCGAACGGACCAGCGACGCCTACGATCCCGACCGCGTCGTCGCCCACTACAACCAGCCGCTCGTCCACCCACCCGGGGCCGCGTCCCTGTCCTTCGACGCCGAAGCGCTCCCCGAGGCCCGCACCTTCGCGGTCCGCGAGGCCCGGCAACTGGGCCTCGACGAGGACCGACGGCAGGATCTGATGCTGGCGGTGGCGGAACTGACCACCAACAGCGTGGTGCACGGCGGTGGCACGGGAACCCTGCGGATCTGGGCGGACGGCGAGCAGATCGTCTGCGAGGTCCAGGACCGGGGCCGGCTGACCGATCCGCTGGCCGGCCGTCGGCCACCGGCCCGTGACCAACTGGGCGGGCGAGGACTGATGCTGGTCCACTACGTCGCCGACCTCGTACGCCTCCACACCGCGCCGGACGGCACCACGGTCCGCTTCCACCTCCACCGCTGACGGACCCGCCCCGTCAGCCGCGACCGCCCCGTCCACCTCGCCCACGCCGGGCGGGGATAGGGTGCGCGGATGTCATCGATCAGGCAGTTCCAGGTCACCTTCGACTGCGCGGAGCCCGAGCGCCTGGCTCGCTTCTGGTGCGAGGTGCTCGGGTACGAAGTACCGTCCCCGCCGCAGGGATTCGGCACATGGGACGAATTCCACCACTCCCGGTCCCCGGAGGACCGGGGCTCCTGGTTCGCCTGCGGCGACCCCTCGGGTGTCGGCCCGCGACTGTACTTCCAGCGTGTTCCCGAGGGCAAGATCGCCAAGAACCGGGTCCATCTCGACGTGCGGGTCGGCACCGGACTCGTGGGTGAGGAACGCCTGGCCACGCTGGAGGCCGAGTGCACGCGCCTGCTCGCGCTGGGCGCGGTCCGTGTGCGGCTCCTGTACGACGGCACCGATGCGTGCATCGTGATGCAGGACCTCGAGGGCAACGAGTTCTGTCTCGACTGAGTTCTTCCTCGCCTACCCGGCCGCCCCTTCCGTGAGGGGAACCTCCCAGGGACAGGGGCCGGTGCCCTCCGTCCACGAGCGAAGGGCCTCCCCGTCCACGCAGACGATCCCGCACTGTTCGGCGTACTCCAGGGCCGGCGCGGTGAAGTCGCTGGTGGTGACCAGTGCGGCCACGTCGGCCTCGTGGACGGTGAAGCAGGTACCGCCGAAGCGCTGCAGATCCTGGGAGCCGACCCGGTGCGAAGCGCCGTACTGCTTGCACTGGATGACGATCCGGCTCCCGTCGGGTGCCGCGGCGACCACATCGGCGCCGAGGTCCCCTGCCCCGCCCACGACCTCGACGGCGGTGCAGCCGTCGCGTTCGCAGAGGGCGGCGACCGCCTCCTCGAACTCCTCGGGTGTCAGGGCGTCGTAGTCGGCATCGACGGTGTCGTCGGCGGCCGGGCGCGGACGGGGAACCGTCAGCGCCTCGGTCTCGGCTCCGGCCCGGGCTTCGGCCTCGGCCTCCAGACAGGCGGCGGCTTCCCTCGCCGCACGGTCGAGTGCCCCCGCCGCTCGGCGTGCCGCGCTCGCCACGTGCCACCGGCGCCGCAGACGCAGGGAACCCACGACACCCGCGACAGCCACCACGACCAGGACGAACACCCAGGCAGGGCGCCGCTCCAGAGCGCCGGCCACCGTGTGGACCGCGAAGCCCACCATGCTGACGACCATGGCGAGAAGGACGAAGAACAGGGCGGTGGTGCGGAGGTCGAACCCTCGTCGGCGGTTCGCAGGCGCTGTACGTCGCGTGGGTGTGGTCACGGCATGCCCCCTCGTAGGACCGATGAGAAGATCAACTCACCGTGTGCCCAAGATCGAGAAGTTCACCGTCCCGCCGCCGCACCGGGCGACGGCGGGTGCTCCGCCGGCCTCGTTTCCGAGTCAACTCAGCGTCCATATACGGATGGTGTCGCCGGTGTCGGAGACGGTGTACCAGGTGCCGTCACCGAGTGCCCTCGGCGGGCCGGACACCGGCTCGGGGTAGACGACCCGGTCGCCCAGGCCCGTCCGGGTCAGGTCGATGAGCCAGTGCCGGCCCTCTCCGTGCTGCTCGTCGCTCTCGACCGTCCCGGCGATCGCGGTCGCCTCGTCGACGAAGCCTCCCTCGTAGTCCCAGAAGGCCTCGGTCTCGGTCTCGATCTCCTCGTCGTCCGCGCCGGTGTCCGTGTCGGGGTGCCCCGGAACGGCCTCGGCGCTCAGCTCGGACCGCGCCGAACCGTCGGCCACCGCGTGCACGGCGAGGGTGTCCTGATCATGGGACACCGTCAGGAGACGGTCGCCGCACGGGCTCACCGCCATGAGGATCCTGTCCTCGCCCCCGTCCTCCTCCTCGAAGTACGAGACGCGGAGCGTCCGGCCGTCCCAGCGTCCCCATCGCAGCCGGGAGCCGTCCTGGCCCTCACCGATGGACAGGCCCATCTGCGCGGGATCCGGATGCGGTACATGGACCGATCCGGCGGCCGTCGCCCGTGCGTCCGCCCGCGCCAGCACATGCCCTTGGGCGGCGTCGACGACCAGCCACTCCTCCGCCGGCGGCTCGGTCGCTTCCTCGTGGTCCTCGGCCAGGGGTCCGAGGACATGAACCCAGACCACGGTTCCGTCCGACGAGAACGCGGCCGATCCGCTGTTCGCGTACCGGTGGTCGCCGCTGTCGGCGTACTCGTCGTACGACTGGTGCCTCTCGTGCGGCTCACGGCCGGAACCGGCCCAGCAGCGGTGCCGGATCTCCCATTTCACAGCGCCGGTCCGGTCCACCGCCCGCACCGCGTCGACCCCGGTGAAGACGGCCACGCCGAGGTCCGGGGACACGGCGCACCCACCGAACCGGCGGGGCCAGGGCGCCGGAAAGCGGATCGGCGCGGACCCGTCGGACCCGTCTGCCGACTGATCCAGGACCAGCGCCACCAGCTCGGTGTCGCCGCGCTGCACCAGCAGCCGCCTCCCCGGCCACTGCTCCACATACGGGGCCCCGGCCTCGGCGGGGTCGAGCGGGGCGGCGTGCGTGGCGACGGGACGAGCCGATGCGGTCACGGGTTCTCCGACGTACGAAGGGATCTTGCGGACACCCTACGAGGGGGTACCGACAACGCGTTCGCTCGGGCGGAACGCATCGCTGGAGACCCGCTCCGCCGTGAGAACCTTGCCCTGATCATGATCGGCGTCGAGCCCGGAGTGTGGGACATGACCGTGAACCGGCCGGGGCTGCCCGGGGATCTGCCGTCGGCGGAGGTGCTGTGGGCGCGCTGGGCGCTCATCGCCGTGCTGGAGGCCCGTACGGCGGACGAGCGTGCGGGGGGCCACCGCACGGGAACCTGGGTGGACGGCGAAGGGCTCCACCTGGACGACGCCGGCTGTACGTGGTGGGGCTTCGCACGGCGGGGCGCGGACCGGTACGTGCTCTTCGGCGAGGACGAGTCGAGTGCGGTCAAGTGGCACAGGCCGCCGGTCGACATGCTCGGCGACGCCCCCGAATGGCTCCCGCACGAGCGGCTGCGGGACCTGCTGGACGGGTACGAACTGGGCTGCGTCTACTGGTACGAGAAGGGCACCTGGGCCCGTGCCCCGTACCCCTCCACGCTGGACGACGACGGGCTCGACTGCGGCATGAGCCGCTTCGTCGACAGGAAGGACGTCCTGCGGGTGATCGCCGACGAGGACCACGGCGCCGTGCCGGCCCACCACGCCGAGACCCTGCTGGAACACGCCGAGACCTACCGGCTGACGCCGGACGTCCTGCTCTCCCTGGTCACCGGGCCCGGCTGCGCGGAACAGGCCCGTCCCGCGATGCTCAGGGCGCTGGAGGCGGCGGGCCTGCACCGCCCGTAGACCTGCGGTCCTCGCGGTGCAGCGTCCCTTGCCGTCGGCGCCGTGCATGAGGGAGGATCCGATGTCCGCCGGGCCACGGTGATCAGGCGGGCACGCCGTTGGAGGGCTGCGGTCATGCGCTGGGGAGAGCCCGGGTGGACGGACGACATGGCATGGAGGAGACGGTTCGGTCTCGCCATGGTGGCCGTAGGCGCGTCGATCATGCTGCTGGTGCCGCTGGCGCGATGGCACGTGCAGGCGGAGTCGTCGAGCCCGTCGGAGCGGTCGGACGCCAGGCCCGACCTGGTGACCGGCGCGCAGGGCGCCTTTCCCGCTCCTCTCGGAACGACGGCGCCCCTCGCGCCGGACCACGTCGCCCGGCCCACGACGACCAACGACGCCATGGTGCACGGGCTGGGCATCAGGGCGACGGACACCGGTGTGCGTGCCGTGAACCTGCGAACGGGCAAGCAGTACTGGCGTTATGAGCGCCGGAGCAAGGGCGTCTGGTACCCGTGGGTCGAGGTGTCGGAACGTACCGTGGTGGTCTGGTTCTCCGACGGGAGAATCACCGCCGTCGACCTGCGGACGGGCAAGCCGCTGTGGCACAAGCGGAGTCGGCTCGCCGTGAGCGAGCGGACCAGGCTCGGCCGGATCGTCGGCGGGCAGGTGGTCACCGAAGTGCCGGGCGGCGTGAGCGCCTTCGCCGAGCGCGACGGCCGGACTCTGTGGACGGCACGGCCGCGCGGCTCTCGCGGTGACGGCACGTGCGACGAGACGCCCGTGAGGGCCGTGCACGCGTTTCCCGATCATCTGAGTACCGTCATGGTGAGCTGCGACACCCTGACCACCAGGAAGCAGCGCATCGATCCCGACGAGGAGTCGCCGGAGATCGAGGTCGACGCCGACAAGAGTTTTGGCATCCTGCTCGGTGTCGACAACCGTACCGGCGACGTCCTCTGGCAGCGGCGCTCCGGTGCCGACGAGGAGTTCGGCAAGGGCGACGACAACACGCTGGTGGCCCTCGATCCGTACGGGTCCACGCCGCGCATCGACCTGCTCGACGTGGACCGCGCGGGTGCGTCCCGGCGCGCCGGCATCACCGTGAAGGAGGAGTGGCTGAGTGCCGCCGGCGACGGCGTCGTGGTGTCGACCATCGACCCGGAGGTCTACGCGTTCGACTCGAACACCCTCCTGAGCGTCCACGACACACAGGACGGGCGCCTGCTGTGGAAGCTGCCCGCCCCGTCCCGTCAGGTGTACGGCCACCCCGTGGTGGCCGACGGCCGGGTGTACGTCGTACGGCAGGCGGACCTCGTCTATGGAGACGTGCACGATCTGTCCGACGCCGACCTGCTCGTTCTCGACGCGCGTACCGGACGTCCGCTGCACACCGTGCGGCTGCCCGCCTTGGCCAAGCCGAAGAAGGCCGGCAGCAGTACCGTCCTGGATCTCCATGTCGGCGACGGGGTTGTCCGCGTCAGGTGGGCGGGCGGGGAGAAGGACCTGTTCCTGGTCACGGACCGACCGCTTCGGCCGGTTCCTCGGCTCCCCGGCTGATCGGTCTCCCGCCTCCTCGGATCAGAGGGGAGCACGTGTGGTGAGGTCCTCCTCCGTGATGGCGCGTACCACCCGGCAGGGGGTCCCCATGGCGACGGTCATCGGGGGAACGTCGCGGCTGACGACGCTTCCGGCGCCGATGACCGACCCGTAGCCGATGCGGACGCCGGGCAGGACCACGGCATTGCTGCCGATCCACACCTTGTCCTCGATCACGATCGGTTCGGAGAACCGCCCGAAGTCGGTGCGTCGGGAGGGATGCACCGGGTGGCCCGTCGTGGTCAGCGTGACGCTGGGAGCGATCATGACGTCGTCGCCTATGCGGATGTCGACGTCGTCGACGAACGTCAGGTTCACGTTCCCGAAGAAGTCGTCGCCGATGTGTACGTTGCTGCCGAACCCGGCGTGGAACGGCGGCAGCAGCACCGTGCGCTCGCCGACCGAGGCGAAGATCGCGACGAGGAGCGAGCGCCGCTCGTCCGTCGCGCTCGGTGGAGTGTGGTTGTACTCGAAGATCTGCTCCGTACGGCGCCGAGGGGCCTGAAAGGCCGCTTCCGACTCGGTGTAGACGAGCCCCTTGGCGATCCGGGCCAGGACTTCTTCCTCGTGCGAGTCCGTCACAACGGGACGCTCCCTCGGTCGACTTGCCGGGTACGGACCCTACGCGGCCGGCTCGATCAGGGGGAAGCGGCCAGGGCCGGCCCCTCCGGCGCGCGCCGAGGTCGGTGGACGTCACGGGCGAGCCGTTCGACCCGGGCGTGCAGGTCCTCGACGTGGTGCTCCGACTCAGGCTTCATGAGAACGCTGCGCAGGATGCGGGCGCCGTCGCTGTCCGCGGTGATCTTGGGGTGCCGTGCGGTGAAGGCCTCGCGGTCGGCCCTGAAGGTGCTGAGGAAGACGGGGTCGGGGCCGGTCATGCCGTCGGTCAGGATGCGGGCGGAAGCCTCGTCGACGGCGGTCAGGGTGGCCGGGTCGGCGGTGGGGAAGTAGCTGACGATGTCCAGCTCGGGCCGCTGGTAGAGCGCGAGGTGGTCGGACTCGTCGATGAGCCGTGCCCAGTCCAGCGCCGCGCGCCGGCCGGCCGCCAGGACCTGTCCGAGGCCGGCCGGTGTGGGCGGGAGCAGCTGGAAGGTGAGCCACAGGGCGGCGGCCGAGGCGCCGGCGCGTGAGCACTCCAGGCTGATCTCGCCGAGATGGAGGTCGGCCGAGGTGAAGTAGGTGTAGGGCGAGTCGTGGAGGTAGAAGCGGCCGACCTCGGGATCGCGGAAGAGGACGGCGCCGCAGCCGTAGGGCTGGAGGCCGTGCTTGTGGGGGTCGACCACGAGGGAGTCGGCCCGGGCGATGGCCCGCCAGGGCTCGGGGGGCAGTCCCGCGGGGCCGTCGGCGCCGGCGAGGAGGGTGAAGAACCCGCCGTACGCGGCGTCGACGTGGACCCGGACGCCGTGGCGTCGGGCGAGGGGAAGGATCTCGTGGACGGGGTCGACGGCACCCAGTCCGGTGGTGCCGGTGGTGACGACGACGGTGCCGACCTCCCCGGTGCGCAGGACGTCCTCCAGTGCGCCGAGGTCCATACGGCCCCGCTCGTCGGTGGGCACGGGACGACCCTGCATGCCGAGGACGTGGCCCATGCGGCTGTGGGTGTAGTGGGCGTCGGCGCTGTACGCGATCCCCCGGCCGGGGTGGAGTTCGCGGGCCACGAACAGGGCTTCGAGGTTGGCGATCGTGCCGCTGGTGGTGAGGTGGCCCAGGTGGGTGTCGAAGCCGAACATCGCCGCCAGCTGCCCGACGACCTCCCGTTCCATCGCCGCGGTGGCGGGGCCGCCGTCCAGGGCGTGGTTGTTGGGGTTGATCAGCATCGCCGTGAGGTAGCCGACCACGGCCGCGGGGTGCGGCGGCTTGAGCATCTGGCCCGCGTAGTGCGGGTGGAAGAAGGGGTAGTTGTCCTTGAGGCGTCCGGTGAACCGGGTGAAGGCCTCGGCGAAGCGGTCGTCGTCCACCTGGAGGGACGGGTGGGGCTGGTAGGGGCCGAAGGTGTCGGCCCAGTCCTGTATCGCCTGGGCGGCTCGGCCCAGCCAGTGCTGCAGGTCCATCGACTCCATTGACGTCCCTCTCACGGTCGCTCTCGGGGTGCTGGGGTGTGGGGGAGAATTTAGTTGACTAAGCAGCGATTGACTAGTCAGCAATTGAAGCGACAGTGGATGATCAAGCAGTAGGTGATCCGGCAGTAGGTGACCAGTAGACTCGCGACGATGAACGACACACCCGAGCCGAACGCTGCGGCGGCGGCCGCACGGGCCGCCAACAGCGGGCTCGTGCGGGACTTCGGCCTGCTGATCAAGTCCGCGACCCGTATGGAACAGCGGATCGATGCCGCGCTGCGCCGCGAGTGCGGCATCAGCCACACCATGCTGGAGGTGCTCATCCGGCTGTGCCGACGGCCCGGAGAGGAAGTCTCGCAGCGGCAGCTGGCCGACGACCTCACCCTCACCAGCAGCGGCACGACCCGCTTGATCGACCGGATGGAGGGGGCCGGCCTGGTCCGCCGTGTGCCTGCGCCCGGCGACCGGCGGGTGGCCCTGGTGGAGCCGACCACCGAGGGCCGTACGACCTTCCTCCGGGGCGCCGCCGTCCACGCCCGCGTGGTGGAGGAGTTCTTCGTGAGGCCACTGGCCGCCGCGGACTACACCCGGCTGACCGGCGCCCTGAGCGAGATCGACCGGGCGCTGCGCGAGGCCACCGACTGACAGGGCGGTCGCGAGGGCGTCCGCGCCCCCGCCTTGCCCGAGGGAGGGGACCGCTGGCGGACCGGTGGCGACGGGACGGCGTGCGAAGGTCGACCACGCGTGGCCCGCACGTGACGACGACCGCGCCCCGGGCGGCGGACGGCCGGAACGCCGGGCGGCGGGCCCCGGCGGGCGGCGGGTGCCCGGTGGCCGGCAGCCGGAAGGCGCCGTTGATCCACTCGTCGTCTGCCGCGTAGGTTCGCTCGCATGACGAACGTACGGATCGGTGTGATGCACGACCGGGACTGGGCCCCGGAGGGACTGCCCGACTTCGCCCGGCGGGCCGAGGCGCTCGGTGTGGACGACCTGTGGGTGGTGGAGGACCTCGGCTGGAACGGCGGTGTGTCCGCGGCGGCTGTGGCCCTGGGGGCGACGCGGCGCCTGCGGGTGGGCATCGGTATCGCCCCGGCCCCGTTGCGCAGCCCGGCACTGCTGGCGATGGAACTGGCTACGCTGGCGCGGGTGTTCCCCGGGCGACTGGTCGCCGGCATCGGGCACGGTGTGCGGGAGTGGATGGCCCAGGTCGGCGTCGCACCCCGCTCCCCCCTGGCCCTGCTGGAGGAGACGATCACCTCCGTGCGCGCGCTGCTGCGCGGTGAGCGTGTCGACCTGGCCGGACGTGAAGTGCGGCTGGACGGAGTGAAGTTGGTGCATCCGCCGGCCGAGGTGCCGCCGGTCGTCGCGGGGGTCGTGCGCGCCCGCTCCCTCGAACTGTCCGGCCGGGTCGCCGACGGCACGCTGATCGCCGAGGGCCACGGTCCGCGCGATCTCGAACGCATCCGCGAGCTGACCGCCAAGGGCGCCACCGGCGACCACACCCTGACGGTCTTCGCCTTCGCCTGCGTCGGTGACGACCCCGACGCGGTGGCCCGCACCCTGCACCCCCATACCGAGGGCCACGGTGCCTGGCTGGGCCGCCCCCAGGAGGAGGTCTTCACCGTCTCCGGCGACGCCGCCGGTGCCGCCGCCGGGATCCGTGAACTCGCTGAGGCCGGCGCGGACACGGTCGTCCTGCGCTTCGTGGGCGAGAACCCGCTCGGGCAGCTGGAGGCCGTACTGACGGCCCGGTGATCATTGTCGGCCCGAGACGCCACGGCCGGGTGACCTTCCCCGGGCCGCACACGAGGCGAGGCGCACGTCCGGTACGCCGACCGTGAGGCGGGGTCCGGCCCGATGTCCCGGGCCGGACCTCCGGTACCGAACGGTCAGCGTTCGGGGGCGACCGGAGGGGTGTCCGTGCTGTCCGTGCTCTCCTGCCCCGGGTCGTTCTCCTGGCCCTGGTTCTCGTCGTCCTGGGGCCCGGCGGCGGGGCGTGAAGCCTTGGCGCCCACCTTGAAACGCTCCAGTGTGCGCGTCAGTTGCTGGAACGCGGACATCGCCGGCGCCCCGGACGGCCGGTGCGGCGCGGGAGCGGCCTCGGCGGCCTCCCGATAGGCGGCGAGCGCCTCGTGGGCACGCTCGGTCGCCTCCCGGTACAGGTCCCGGGACTCCGTCATGACCCTGAGCGCCTCGGCGTACGAGGCCACGCGTTGCCGTTCCCGAATCAGCTCCTCCTCCAGCGTGAGGACGTGCCAGTCCTTGCGCAGCGCGGAGAGGGCGTCACCGGCCCCGTCCGGCAGCGGCCGGAGCAGGGAGTCGAACCGCGACACCGCCGCGACGAGGTCGGCCGGCTCGGAACCGTCCAGGAACACCGTCCGTACGGTGAAGTCCTCCGCGTCGTACCCGGACGGGGCCGGGGAACCGGGCAGCACCGCCGCGCCGCCGCGCGGAACCTCCACGCCGAACTCCCGCAGCGCCCAGTTCACGACCCGCAGCTGATGCGGCGCGGCCCGGTGCTCGACGATCCGGTGCCGCAGGCTCGGCGGCAGCCACCGTGCCAGGGGCAGCCGACCGCGCTCGTCGGTGGTCATGGCCTCGTGGACCACGACATGCACGCCCCAGCCGCTGCGCCCGGAGTCCCTGAGCACACGGCGTACGTCCTTGTCGTCCTCGGGCAGGGCGTTGATCCTGCTCAGCGACAGGCCCGTCGCGGCGTCGTGGTCCCAGTCGCCGTACTCCGGCCAGAACCGGGTGACGGGGGACGGCCACGCCGGGTCCCACGGCTGTTCCGCCTCCGCGAGGAGGGTCCACTCCCGCCCGCCGCCCGCGTCGGCCGCGAGGCCGAGTCGGGCACGTACGGTCACCTCCTCGGCCACCCGCCAACGGGCCTCGAAGACCCGCTCCGACGCGTCGCCGTCGGCGTCCGGCACTTCCAGGAAGTCGTCGATGACTTCACTGTCCTTGAGCTGTCGCAGGGTGCGGCGGAGTACGTCCTCCGCGTCGGGCCCGACATGGCGGCCGCGAGCCGGCCACACCGTCGGAGGAGTCGTGGGACGAGCTGGGGAAGTCGGCATGAGTCCATCGGGGAGCAGGGGCACCTGTGCGTACACCAGTATCGTCACCGCGATACGCCGAGATCACCCGGGGTCCCGCCCGGCCGCCCCTTGTGCCGCGCACACTGCCCTGCGGAGGGCGAACGCTGCCCGCCCTCCGGGCCAGGAGGTGTGCTCCGACCAGGAACGCGCGCCCGGAGACCCACGGCGGCCGTGGTCGTTTCGCCCGTCAGTTCGTCGCGTCCGACAGGGTGGAGCGCGCCCGCCGGGTTGACCGGGGCCTTGCTGGCGATCGGCCGCGGCCGGCGCCGGTACGCGCACGGCGGGCCGCGGGATCGCCACCCCTCCGCGTATCGTGCGAGGGCACCGTCCTCGCCCCTGCCGGGCGAGGCTGACGCCGACCGGAAGGCATGCTGCACATGACCGGGCAACGCGATCGCTGGGCGGAACTGACCGGCGGACGGGCCGGAGAGGAGTACGCGCGGCGTTTCGCCCGGCTCGCCGAGTCGGGCCAGGACGTCCACGGCGAGGCGGCTTTCTGCACCACGCTGCTGGACTCCCCGGCCCGGGTACTCGACGCCGGCTGCGGCACCGGCAGGATCGCGATCCGGCTCGCCGAGCTGGGCCACGCGTGCACCGGCGTGGACGTGGACCCGTCGATGCTGGCCGTGGCCCGGCGCAACGCCCCCGCACAGGAATGGCTGCTGGGCGATCTGGCCCGCCTCGACACCCTCGGCCTGAAGCAGGACTTCGACCTCGTCCTCGCCGCCGGAAACGTCATCCCTCTGTTGGCTCCCGGCACCGAACCGGCCGTCGTCCGGCAGTTGGCGGCCGCACTGCGTCCCGGTGGACTGCTGGTCACGGGCATGGGTCTCGACGCGGCACACCTGCCCCTGCCCGAACCACCGCTGACACTGGGGGATTTCGACCACTGGTGCGCCGAGGCCGGCCTGACTCTGCAGCAGCGCTTCTCCACCTGGAGCGCCGAACCCTACGCCGACGGCTGCGGCTACGCGGTGAGCGTGCACGCCCGTCCCACCACCTGAGTCCGGTGCGTGCCCCTCCGCGCCCGGCGCAACGGCGGAGGCCTGGTCCCTGCGGGCTTTGGCGCGTTCTCCTCGTCGGCCGGGCAGCGGGCGGCACTAGAGTGCGACGGTGACTGCTCTGCCGCAGGACCGGACTCCACCGATCAGCGACGAGGACCGCGACACCGCCGTGCGGCGCGTCCAGGAGGCGTACGCCGAAGGACACTTCTCGCACGACGAACTGGAGGAACGCCTCCACCAGGTTCTCACCGTCACCACGCACGGCGCACTGGACGCGGCCCTGGCCTCGCTCCCGGAAGGGAGAGCGGCGACCACGTCCACGATCGCCGCCGCGAGTGGACGGATTCGGCGGCGGGGCGGGTGGCGGGTTCCCCGGTTCCTGAAGGTCGAGTCCGCATTCGGCAGGGTACGGCTGGATCTGTCCCGGGCGGTCATCGAGCACGCGGTGGTCGACATCGAGCTGCAACTCGGCACCGGCGGGGCCAGGATCACTGTTCCTCGCGACGCGGTCGTCGACCTCGAGGATCTGCGCACCGGGTGGAAGGACTCGCGCTACAGGCCTCCGCGGCGTTCCACCGGCGACGGGCCGCTGATCCGGATCTCCGGGACCATGGGGTTCGGACGGTTGAGGATCCGCCACGCACGACGCTGAGCCGTCGATTCCCTTCGGGGTCGCGTCACGTACATCTCCCACTGTCCTGTCGGGGGGCCGGGGGGCCGGGGGGCAACCCCCGGGCCCGCACCCAGGAGTGCAGCCGCTGCGCGTGCGGTGCCGCAGCCGGGCGGTCAGGGGGCCTGGCGCGAGGGGGTGCTGAAGGGGACGGGGATGTCGTGCGCCCGGAGAGCCTCGGTGTAGCGGGTCAGCAGGTCGTCCATGCCGGACAGGAGGATGGCTGCCGCCTCGCGGGCCTCGCCGATGTCGCCCTGGTCGCAGGCTTCCACGATGTCGGCGACGTCGGAGCGGATGATCGACAGGGAGTCGCCCTGGATCAGTACGCCCGGGTAGCGGCGCTGGGGGAGACGGACGACCGCGTCGTTGCCCGGGTCCGTGAACAGTTCAGCCTCGATACGTTCCATCCGGTCATCCAATCGCACTCTGTCGGGTGTCGGGTGTCGGGTGTCGGGTGTCGGGTGTCGGCGTCGGTGTCGACACCGGTGCCGGCGGCTGACGGCCGTCGGGGTCCGGGGGCCGCCGCGACGACGGCCGGGAGCGGCCCGGGGCCAGAGGGGTCACAGCTTCGTCCCATACCCTCAGGCGTGAGGATGGTGACGTCGGATGCCACCACGGACCCACATCGAGGAGGCGGCGGTGTTCGGAAGGGGCACGCGGTTGTTCGCGGGTGCCGTGGCCGTGGCCTGTGTGGCGCTCGTCGGTCCGAGCGCCCCTGGTGACGGCCTCTTCGTCAGGTCGCTTCCCGCGGACGCCGTCAAGCAGGTCCACCCGGACCGCGTCATGACGTGGAACATCTGCAACCCCTGCGACGAGAGCAACGTCGACCGGGCCGCGGAGATCGCCGCGGTGGCGCCCCAGGTCATCGGCCTGCAGGAGGCGTGCGTGCGCGACGTGGAGAGGATCCGGGAGTATCTGGAGACCTTCCACGGCCTCGTGTACCACGTCGAGTACGGCTCGGTTCTCGGGAGTTGGAGCCGGTGCGGGGGAGCGCCGTGGCGCCCGGGAGGCTTCGGGCAGGCCATCCTGTCGGCGGCGCCGTTGACGGACCGGGTCGGCGTGGAGTACCCGGAGGGCGGGTCGGAGGACCGTGGGTACATGGCGGTCACCGCGATGGTGGACGGTCAGCCGGTGCGGGTCTTCAACACGCACCTCGCCCAGCGGCGCCAGGAGGCGATCCGTGCGGACCAGATCGACGTGCTGGCCGAGGAGGTGGCCCGGTACGACCGCGCGATCGTACTGGGTGACTTCAACGCCGTGCCGGACGCTGCCGAACTGGCCCCGATGTGGAAGGTGGCCACGGACGCGGACACCGCGTGCCGACCCCCGTCCCGAGGGGAGTGCGGTCTGACCACCGACTGGCAGAGCAAGTTCGACTACGTTTTCCTTCGGGGTGTCTTGCCGCTGGCCCAGCGGGTGCGGCTCTCCGAGTCCTCGGACCACAATCTGGTGTACGCCGACGTGGACCCGACCTGAGCCGGTGTGACGGTCGTGGGAGCCGTCGGGCTGCCGAGGAGGCTTCGGGGACAGCCGCCGCTCTCAACGTCGGCATCAAGCCGCTGCCGACTGGCCGGCGATCACCGGGTCCGTCTGTGCTCCCACCTCAACTCCGTTTGCCCACAGGTGACTTGACGTCATCGCGTCGGGCGGCAGGGTCAGGTGTGCGACCAGTCGGAGCAGCGGAACGGTGCTGAAGTGTCAGGAGGGGTGGGCCGCAGAACCCCTCCCCGGACCGGTGACGCCGTTCTGCCGGTCGAACACGAACCGGTCCCGGTCCTCCCATTGCTCCCATCAATGGCATGGACCCGCCAAATATGCCCGGCGTGACTCTCCCGACGTTTCCGTTCATCCGGCCGGTTCGCGCCCGCCGAGCGGGTGACGGACGCCT
Organism: Streptomyces sp. NPDC057438; assembly: GCF_042802995.1. Taxonomy (NCBI): domain Bacteria; kingdom Bacillati; phylum Actinomycetota; class Actinomycetes; order Kitasatosporales; family Streptomycetaceae; genus Streptomyces; species Streptomyces sp. NPDC057438. The sequence goes on along the minus strand of NZ_JBHVDD010000003.1, from coordinate 168,552 downwards.
CGCCCGCCGACGTCGGCCGGCCTCTGTACGAAGCCGTCCGGCACTCCTGACCACGCCTGCGGGAGACGTCCGCGGCGACGGCCGAGTCGGCACGCACCACGGTCGGGCAGGGACGCAAGCGGTAAACCGGACCGGCCGAAAAGAGGGACCCCGCACAGCGGTGAGCAGAGCGGCTGATCTGAGGCTGTTTCGCATGTTCCCGCCCCGCCTAGGTTCGCTGTGCTCCGCACACTGATCGGTCATTCCGTCAGAAACACGCACTCCGACGACTGTCGAAGGAGAAGTTCGTGCGCAGTCTCAGACACTCCATACTTCCGCTGGCCGCGGCCACCGTCCTCGCCCTGATCGGTGCCGGGACGGCCGAAGCGGCACCCGCCCTGGCCGAGGCCCGAACCGGGATCGACGCCCGTGCCGCCGCCGGGAACGACACGACCAGCGTCGACCGGACCGCACGGCTGTCCAACGGGGCCGCGGTCGATTCGGCGAAGGACGCCGCGGCGCTGGCGCGTTACTGGACACCGGAACGGATGGCGAAGGCCATCTCGCTCGACAAGGTGGCCACCACCCCGCGGAAGGGCCTCTCCGAGCCGGCCGGGCCCACCGGGGCGCCCGGCACCGTTCCGTCCGCCCCCGCGCGCTCCAGCGCCGCGTCCACGCGTATCAACGAATCCGCCGCGGTGGGCAAGGTGTTCTTCACCAATCCCAGCAACGGCGGCACGTACGCGTGTTCCGCGAGTGCGCTCAACAGCGGTTCGAAGCAGATGGTCGTCACGGCCGGGCACTGCGTCCACGGCGGCAGTGGCGGCACATGGATGACGAACTGGGTCTATGTGCCGCGCTACCGCTCCGGAGCCCGTCCGTTCGGCACGTTCGCCGCCAAGCAGATGCGCACGTTCAACGCCTGGATCAACAGCAGCGACCTCAGGCGTGACGTCGCGATGGTGACCACCTGGCCGCTGAACGGCAACAAGGTCGTCAATGTCACCGGCGGACACGGAATGAGCTGGAACTTCTCCCGCACGCAGCCCATCACCATCCTGGGCTACCCCGGGAACTTCGACAGCGGGGAACTCCAGTGGGCGTGCACGGGCACGACACGCGCGGCCGCCGATGGAGGCATCGAGCTCCAGTGCAACTTCGGCGGCGGCTCCAGCGGTGGGCCGTGGCTTCGGGAGTTCAACGACTCCAACGGTCTCGGATCCGTCAACGGAGTGATGAGCACCGTCACTTCGACCGGCTGGAACGAGGCAGCCTACTTCGATGACGCGGTCAAGGCGATGTACGACGCCCAGGGCGGCGTCACCTGACAGACCGCACACCCGACCCGACCCCGCACAGTGGACGAGGAGCCCTTCCATGCGTCGCAGCAACCTGAGCCGCTGGGCAGTGGCCGCCGCACTCGTCGCCGCCGTCGTGGCGGTGGCGGCCTGGCGCACCGCGGCCACCGCCTCGGAATCCGAGTCCCGGCCGGACCCGGGAACGACGGCCAACGAAGTACGGCAGGACCCGGAGGGGCTCCGCGACTACTGGACGCCCGAGCGCATGCGTGAAGCCGAGGACGCGCCCATGCCGAAGCGCGACTGAGGGCGGGCCGGTCCGCGACCGGCACGGCACCAGGGTCGCGGGGAGGCGAGGGCGACCTCACCTCCCCGCGATCCGGGGCCAGTTGGCATGATTCTCCCCGCGCGCACACCCCGAGCCGCACCTGCTCGGAGACCGAACCCGGCTACCGTTGCTCCTCATGACAGTCACCGAGTCGGACATCACCGAGGACCTGATCCGGGATCTGCTGCGCGAGCAGTGTCCCGACCTGGCGGATCTTCCCCTGAAGCTCGGAGCACTCGGCTGGGACAACCAGGTGTGGCGGCTCGGCGACGACCTCGGCGTCCGGCTTCCGTGGGCGACACAGACCGCGGACGCGCTGCTCCACAAGGAACACAGGTGGCTGCCCGGCCTCGCCCCGAATCTTCCTCTGCCGATACCGGTGCCCCAGCGCCTCGGCGAGCCGTCCGAACGTTTTCCGCGCCCCTGGCTCGTCACCACCTGGGTCCCCGGCGATCCCGCCGACCACGCCCCCGCCACCCGCACCCCGGACGCCGCCGTCGCCCTCGCCGCCTTCCTCACCGCCCTCCACCACCCCGCCCCCGACGGAGCGCCCGACGGCCGGGACCGCGGTGGCCCGCTGGCCGGCACCGCCGAGAACCTCACCCGGGGACTCGCCTCGGCCACCGAGCTGGGGCTGATCGCGAACCCGGACGCCGTCCGTGCCGTCTGGGAGGACGCCGCGGCCGCACCCGAGTGGACAGGCCCGGGACTCTGGCTCCACGGCGACCTGCACGCGGCCAACATCCTCACCAGGAACGGCACCTTCTGCGGTGTGATCGACTTCGGCGACCTCTTCGCCGGCGACCCGGCCTGCGACCTCGCCGCCGCCTGGACCCTGCTGCCGGACGGTGCCGTCGACCTCTTCCACCAGGCCTACCGGCCGGCCCCGGACGCCGCGACCCTGCGCCGCGCCCGCGGCTGGGCGGTGCTGCGTGCCCTCGGCGGCATCCACATCGGACACGCCGGAGTCCACGGCCGCCCCGGGGGCAAGGCCACCTGGGGTCCACCCGCCCACGCCGCACTGCGACGCCTCACCGCGTCGGCCTGAGCCGCAGGAACACCCACCGGCTCCTCGGAGTCCGTTGCGCGGCACGGCGGATGACGGCTGCGCGTCGTCGGCGGCCGGAGGTCTGTCCCGGCGATACGGGGGCACACGGACGTCACCCGTACGAAAGGAACCGCTCCATGCTGGGTATAGCCGCGGCAGTACTGTTCTTCTTCGCCTTCCTGATCGACGCAGCCGAGATCTCGACGAACGACGTCTTCTCCTCCACGAACGTCATGCTCCTCGGCCTGATGCTCCTGGCCCTGCACGTCGCGGGCATCGGGAGTGGCTGGTCCGGCCGCAGACGCTGACGGAGTGTGAGCCCCGGGGTGGGAGCGGACGCGACGGCGTCCCGCTGCCACCCCGACGCCTGTCCGGACAGACGGTACGGGCGTTCGTGGCCGATGGCCGATGGCCGATGGCGCAAGGCTTTTTGCGGGTGCGGGGCCGGTGATTCCGGGAGGGACGGGGGTACACGGGCGGCATGCCACCGACGAATGATCACCTCCTGCCCTCGCGGGCCGTGCGACAGCTGCGCCGGATCCGCGCGTTCTACGCGACGGCCGTCTCCGTGTGGGCGGCCTTGGCCGCCTGGGAGGGGTGGCAGCATCCCGGCAGCCGGCCCATGTGGGTGTCCGTGCTCCTGTTGGTGGTCTTCACCGGGCTCCTCTCCGTGACCTCCCTGTGGCTGTGGCGGCACCAGTCGGCCGTCGCCACTGCCGCGGGCGAGTCCACCCGTCGTACCGCTCCGAGGAGGATCGCTCGCGCGGAGGGAGCCGCCTAGGTTCCGGTAGGTCCAGGGCGGGTGGGGGGTGTCGCACGTCAGGCCGCCTGGCACGTGAGGCGGCGACGGCGCCGATCACCGGGCCGTGACCCCCTGCCACGGCTCCCCGGCGCGCTCGGCCCATGCGCCGGCCGCCTCCGGGCGGCCGGTGAGCAGCAGGAGCTGGGCCGCGATCGGACCGCGGACCTCCTCGCCGCTCCCGCGCGTCCACTCGATGTCGGTGGCGACGAGCCGGGCCCTCGGCAGGGGCCAGGGACGGGGCGGCATCCGCATGGTCCACACACGGTCGGCGGCGTCACGGGCGGCGGCCAGGGGCATTGGACGGGTCCGGCCGAGCGCGAGCGCGATGTCCTGGCCGTGGACGAGGAGGTCGATCAGCGGCTCCCGAGGAGACGTGGTGGGCGCCAGGCGGCGGGACCCGACGATCGAGCGGAGGTTGGCGACGATCTCGGCCACGGGCAGCGATCCCTCGCGCACGGCCGAATCGTGGATGAGACGGTTCCAGTTGCCGCGGGCCCGGATCATCTCGCGTACGACCTGTCCGTACGAGAAGCGCGCCGCGATGGTCAGATGCGCGGCCACGTCCCGCACGCGCCAGTCCCCGCACCCGGTGCGTGTCTCCCACTCCGTGGGGCTCAGGCCCTCCAGCAGATCGGCCAGGCTCGTCCGTTCCTGGTCGACGATCCGCCAGAGCTCGTCGGTCTTCAGTGCTGCACCCACGGTGATCACCCACTCAAGTGGTAAGATTCTCTGACTAAAGTAGTCAGTGTGTCTGACCAATGTCAAGGAGGGGGAGCGTGGGTGTCGACGAGACCGAGGGAGGTGGGCCGGTCATGGTGAGGGCCGACGAACCCAACACGGGCGTTCTGCTGTTCCTGCCGTACAGGGCTCTGGAGAACCGGGTCTTCGCCGCGCTCGCCGAGGCCGGGTTCGACGACTTCACGCCCGCCCAGGCGCGGGTCATGCAACGCATCGGCCCCCACGGCACCCGCCTCACCGAACTCGCGGAACAGGCCCAGATCACCAAACAGACGGCGGGCTTCCTCGTCGATCAGCTGGAGAAGGCGGGCTATGTCACCCGGGTCGCCGATCCGACCGACAGGCGGGCCAGGCTGGTGTGCGGTGCGGCCAAGGCGAGGGCGGCCAAGGAGGTCGCCGACGCGGTGGTCGCCGAGGTGGAGAGGGAGTGGGAGGAGCACCTCGGCAAGCGGCGGACGAAGCAGCTCCGGGAGGCCCTGCTTCTGCTGCGGGAGATCACGGATCCGTGGCGTTAGGGCCGTCGTCCGGCGGCCCTCAGAATGGTGCGATGGATCATCACTTCGTAGGCATCCCGGAGTTGAGCGGCGTTCCGCGCGTCGCGGTCGTCATCGACGTCATGCGCGCCTTCACCGTGGCCGCCTGGGCCTTCTCGCGCGGCGTCGAGAAAGTCGTCCTGGCCCCGACCGAGAACGAGGCACTCGCCCTGAAGCAACGCCACCCGGGCTGGCTGGCGTTGAAGGACGGGGCACCGGCGGCGGGCTTCGACGCGGTGAACTCGCCCGGCCTGCTCAGGACACGGGACTTCACCGGGCGCACGCTGGTGCAGAAGACGACGGCGGGAACCGTGGGCGCGCTGGCCGTCGCGAACGCACCGCTGGTCCTGTGCGCGAGTTTCGTCGTGGCCGGGCCGACCGCGCGGTTCCTGCGGGACAAGGACATGGGCCCGGTGACGTTCGTCGTCACCGGAGAGGACGGCCGGGCCGACGAGGACCTGGCCTGTGCCGAATACATCGGCCGGCGGATGGTCGAAGACGACGTCGCGCCGGATCCCTACCTACGCCGCGCGAGGAACTCCCGTGCCGCGGCCGACCTCGCCGCCGGTCTGCGGAGCGGCTGGCACCCGGACGACGTCGATCTCTGTCTGGACGTCGACCGGTTCTCCTTCGCGATGATGGCCGGCCGGGAGGAGCGACTGACGGTGCTCCGACCCGTCGTCGCCCCACCCCTCCCATGACACCCTTTACCTCGCGGGGGGTTGGGCATCCCGGGCGGGCTCGGGCCCGGCGGCGCACACCATGGCGGTCACGGCAGCCGGTAGACGGCCTCGCCCGGGTCCGGCCTGACGATGACCCCGTCCTCGGCCAGGGCGCGGAGCTGAGTGCGGGCCGCCTTCTCCGCCGCCTCCCGGTCCTTCGGCTCGTGTCCGGCCACCCGCAGGGCCAGCACGGCACGTCGCGTGTCCCACGTGCCCCCCAGCGCCCGAATCACCGCGGCGAGCGACTGCTTGTGCGTCAGCGGTGTGTCGGTCATCGCATCTCCCCCTCCGGAATCGGTCACAGCATGGCACGGCGAAGCGGCGCCCGCACGGGCCGGTGACCGTGCGGGAGCCGCGCCGAGTATCTCCACCCGACCGCTCAGGACCGCTTCTCGAGGTCCTTCACCGACGTCGGCCCCAACTGCTTGGCACTGGCGTACTCCGGCATCGTCATGGGCTTGTCGAACAGGAAGAACGATTGGTTCGTGCCGGCCGTGAACTCCGTGTACGCGCCCGTCGTGGCGTCGAAACCGTAGTAGGCGTTGCAGGTCGAACCGGAGGTGTACGTGCCGTCCATGCCGGGCTGGGCGAGGACCGCGATGCCCTCGGAGGAGGACTCCACCTTCTCCGTCGGCGTGAGCATCTTGCAACGCGGCACCGGCAAGGCCTTCATGATGAAGCTTTGCCGCTGCCGGCCGCCGGTACCGAAGGCGCCCTGCCCGCGCCGGATGCCCGGCGCTCCCCGCTGTCCGCTCTGCGGTAACAGCTGTTACCATGCCGTCATGGCGAAGAAGCAGCTGGGCGCGCGGGTGGACGAGGATGTGGCGGACCTCGCCAAGCGGCGTGCCGCCGACCTGGGACTGAGCATCGGGGACTATCTGGCCCGGCTGGTGCACGAGGACGCCAGTGGCCTGCGCGCCCGTGGGGTGGAGGCGGCCGCCCGCTTCCTGGCCGAGCACCAGGCGGTCTTCGACGAGGCCGAGGAAGCGGAGCAGGCACCTCGGGGAGCGCGCGCCGCCTGATGGAGCTGCATATCGACGTTCCCTGGATCCTGCAGGTCGCCGAGGCCGCCGGGGCGAACGATCCGGCGCCCGACGACTACGGCGTCCCGATCTCGGCCGTCGCCCGCCACCGTGCCGAGCTGTTCGAGCAGCCCGTCTACGACGGCCGCTACGCCAAGGCCGCCGCCCTGGTGCACACCCTCGGACGGTGCCGCTGGCTGGAGCGGTCCAACATGGCCGTCGCCGCCGCCACCGGCGTCATGTACCTCGAAGCCGCGGGGATAACGGTCAAGCCCGCGCGCGAGGACGCCGTCGCCCTCAAGGACCTGCTCCTCGACCCCACCTGTACGGCCGGCAAGATCGCCGACCTGCTGCGGACCTGGCCCACGGCCACCTGACAGGGCGCGACCGCGGCGCCTGCGCCGGCCACGGCGCGGGCGGGCTGCCACTGACGCCCGAGGACCCGTGCGAGACCGTACGGCCGCGCAGAGAGGGACGGACCCCCGCGGCTCGCCGGGGTCCGTCCAGGGTGTGGTTCGTCAGTGCCGGAAGACGTCCTTCGTCTTCTCCTTGGCCTGGCGGGCATCGCCCTTCGCCTGGCCGCCGCGGCCTTCGGTCTCCATCTGCTCGTTGCCCAGGGCGCGGCCCGCCGCTTCCTTGGCCTTGCCCTTGATCGTTTCCTTCTTCGCCTTGGCCTTCTGCTCTCGTGCCACCGTTCATCACTCCCTGACAGGTCTGACCTCGGTGTCACTACGGCAAGTAGCCCTCAGCCCGGCGGCCAAACGCCCACGGCGGGGCGCCTTCGGCCTCGGCGCGTGTCCGAGGGCACCCGGGCTGTCCGGCCCGATGCTGTTCGGTCGGCGGCACGCGGCGCGCGAAGGAGCACTCGTGGCCGCGCTGAGCTCGCTGCTCGCCGGGGTGGCCGCGGCCCCGGGCGGACCGGACGTGCCCGCCGACGCCGAGGAGACCGTGCTCGATGTGCCCGGCCGGCTCGCCGACGGGCGCACGGGAGGGCGGCCGGTCCCCGACGCCCGCCGCTCCTTCCGGCGGAGGACTGCATCGACCGGCATCTGCGCGACCCCGGTCTCGGAGCGCGGAGGTGGCGGGGGCGGTGGGGGTCTCGGTACGGCAGCCGGGGAGGGTTCTCGCTTCCATCGGCAGGTCTCCGGCACGGCACATCACCGAACGGCGCCTGGCGGCGGCACGCCGGGAACTCACCGGTCCCGAGAGACCACGATCGCCGACATCACACACCGCTGGGGGTTCTCCAGCCAGGCCCATTTCGCCCGGTTCTTCCGCTCCCGGTTCGGTGCCGCTCCGGCGAGGCCCCCGTGCGGCGGCGGGGTCGCCGACGCGTCCGGACCGCCCGCCCGGCGCCCTCGGGGGTCCCGGCCGTCCTCTCTGGCCGGGCGCCTCGGGCCCGTACGGTCCACGTCACCCGCCCGCGGTGTCCTCGGCCTCCCAGCGCAGCAGGTCGCCCGGCTGGCAGTCGAGCACCTCGCACAGCGCGGCGAGCGTCGCGAAGCGGACCGCCTTGGCGCGGCCGTTCTTGAGCACCGCCAGGTTGGCCGGTGTGATCCCCACGCGGTCCGCCAGCTCCCCCACGGACATCTTCCGCCTGGCCAGCATCACGTCGATGTCGACGGTGATGGGCATCAGATCACCTCGTCCAGCTCGGCCTGCATCCGCGTGGCCGCGACGTCGCGCGCGACGGCCTGGGCGAGCAGCATCCGCAGGACCAGCACCAGGAGCGCGACCCCGAGGATGGCCACGCCGACACCGGCCATGATGACGGTGACGCCCGGGTCCTCCCGCTGGCCCGGCGCGTTCAGGGCCGTGACGGCGAACCACATCAGCGAAGCGGCCACGATCGCTCCGATCACGGCGTCCACGTACCGGAAGGCGGCGTGGGAGAACACGGTGCCGCGGCGCACCATCGTCACCAGCCGCCAGACGCAGACCAGGACGACCTGGGCCGCCACCATGCCCAGGACCGTGATCACGCGCAGCGGGGTCAGCGGGAGCGATCCGTCCTCCGGGTCGTTGCCGCTGACCAGCGTCCACACCATCGACACCTGTACGAACACGGTGCCGACGAGCACCACCACGAGCACGGCGCGCAGCGCACCCACGGTCAGCTTTCCCATGACCTGTCCTTCCATCGAGTTGCGATGGGAATCTATCGAATCTCGATAGGTTGGGCAAGGGTGGGAGAGGGGATCCGGGATGTCGCCGCCGTCAGGGTGCGGTGACGCGGGCGTTGACCCGTCGCATCCAGTCGCGGTCGGTGTGCCACACGGGGTGGTGCGGGGCCGCGTCGGAGGTCAGGACGACGCCCTGGAAGCCCGCGGCGAGGCAGCGGTCGACGACGAACGCGGCGATGTCATTGCCGACGGCGTCCTCCTCGAAGCGGGTCAGCAGCGGGATGTACCCCACGACCCCCTCGCCGAGGACGGCCGGGATGCCGCGGCGGGCGGCGAACTCGGCGACGGGGTCGACCCACGAGGCCGGCGTCTCCCGCATGGCCTGCCGGTGTGCGGCGTAGTTCTCGTAGAGCCACAGGTCCCAGCGGTCGGGGTCGACCCGGTCGTGCGCGTAGAACAGTTCGCGCGGGATGCCGGTGGCGGCCAGGCGCCAGGGCTCGTCGGGCTGGAAGTCGGCGAGGGCGGGTGCGTCGGGGCGCAGCATGGCGGCCAGTTCGGGGGTGGGCCAGATGGTCGTCCCGGGGGCGGCTTCGGTGCCGCGGCCGAGTCCGACCGCCCCGTACAGCGATGGGCGCCCTCGCCGTCGGCTCACCCCTGGTCGGGGACGCGGCCGACGGTGGCGACCTGGAGCCACTGCGCGCCCGCGCGGCCGAGTTCCGCGAGGTGACCGGGGGAGAGGCGCCGTGACGGCACCGGCAGACCTGAACGGCCCGAGGTCGTCGCGTTCGGCGAGACGATGGCGGCTTCCGCGCCCACGGCGCACTACGGCTCGGCGGCAGCCTCGGACTGTCCGTCGCGGGCGCCGAGTCCAACGTCGCCATCGGCCTCGCCCGGCTCGGACACCGGGTGAGCTGGGCCGGCCGGGTCGGCGCCGACGAACTCGGCGCGCTCGTCCTGCGCACCCTGCGCGCCGAGGGCGTCGACACCGGCCACGCGAGCACGGACGACACCGGCCGCCTCACGGGACTGCTGATCACCGAACCCCGCATCGGCACGCTCACCCGGGTCCAGCCACTACCGTGCCGGATCCGCAGGGTCGGCCCTCACCCCGGCCGAGGTCCTGCCCGCACTGACTCCGGGCCCTCGCATCCTGCATCTGACCGGCATCACACCGGCGCTCAGCGCGCCGGCGGCCGAGGCGGGCCGGCTAGCGAAGTGTGTCGAGCGTGCGGATGACGTCCTCGGCGTCGGTGTCCGGGTTGACGAAGGCCAGGCGCAGCACCGTGGCGCCGTTCCACAGCGTCGGCACGCACAGCATCGTGCCCGTCTCGGCGGCCCGGGCGGACCAGGCCGCGTACTCGCTCGGACTCCAGCCCGGCCGGTCGAAGAGGACGACGGACAGCTCGGGCTCGAGGGCCAGCCGCAGGTGATCGGCGGCGCGCACGGCATCGGCGACCAGACGGCTGGTGGTGAGCGTCCGCTCCACGGCGTGCGTGTACCGGTCGGTGCCGTGGACGGCCAGGCTGAACCAGAACGGCAGACCACGGGCCCGGCGGCTCAGGTGCAGGGCCAGGTCCGCCGGGTTGTGGGCATCGCGGTCGATGGCGTCCAGATAGCTCGCCGACTGACTGTGCGCGGCGCGAGCCGTGGCCGGGTCCCGGTAGAGCAGTGCGCAGCAGTCGTAGGGCGCGAACAGCCACTTGTGCGGATCGACGATGAAACTGTCGGCCCGCTCGACGCCGGTGTAGAGATGCCGCACGCTGGGCGCCGCCAGGCCGGCTCCGCCGTAGGCGCCGTCCACGTGGAGCCACACCTGGTGGCGTTCGCAGGCGTCGGCGATGCCGTCGAGGTCGTCGATCAGTCCGGCGTTGGTGGTCCCCGCCGTCGCCACCACGGCGAAGACACCGGTGGCGGACTCCAGAACCGCGTTCACGGCGGATCCGGTGAGGCGACCCCGCCCGTCCACGGGCGCGGTGACGATCTCCACGTCCATCGCGCGGGCGGCGGACGCGACGGAGGAGTGGGCGCTGTCGGCGCACACGATCTTCCAGCCGTCCGTCGGCCGGCCCTGCGCGGCCAGGGCGGCGGCTCGGGCGGTGATGAGGGCCGAGAGATTGCCCAGGGTGCCCCCGCTGACGAAGCATCCTGCCGCGGTGCCGGGCCATCCGAGGAGCCGGGTGAGCCAGTGCAGCGCCTCGTTCTCGGCGTGGATGGCGCCGGCCCCGGACTCCCAGGTTCCCGCGAAGATGTTCGCCGCTCCGGTGACCGCCTCGAAGGCGAGGGCGGCACGCGTGGGCGCCGCCGGGATGTACGCGAGGTTCGTCGGCCCGTTCTGGGCGCGGGTGGCGGGTGCCAGGACCTGGTCGAACAGTCTGAGCACCGCGGATCCGCCCATGCCCCGGGGGGTGATGGCCGCGCCGGCCGCGACGGCTAGGTCCCTGGCGGGGCGGGCGCTCGCCACCGGATCGGGAGCCTGCATGATGCGCCGCCACGCGTAGCCCATGGCGGTCGCCACGACCTCGTCCTCATCGCCCCACAGCCGGTTGTCGACCAGGGGCGCCGCGTGTGTCGGGCTGCTTTCACTCTGAGCTTTTTGCATGGCGAGAACCTAGAAACAGGCTTCTTACTGCGCAATATGTGGCATAAATATTGCGCAGAATGCTCAATCTGATCTGCCAGCCGTGTGCGACGATGGGCATCATGCGACCCGCCGACACGCTCGACGCTCTCGACGCCCGGATCCTCCTCGCGCTCGACGCGGATCCACGGGCCACGACGCTGGCCCTGGCCGACCGGCTCGGTCTGGCGCGCAACACCGTGCACGCCCGCCTCAAGCGGCTCGAGGAAAGCGGCCTGCTGAAGGAGCCCAGCAGGCGCGTGGACCCCGCGGCTCTCGGCTATCCGCTGCTGGCGCTGATCACGATGTCGATCAGCCAGCGGGTGGGCGCGCCCACCAGAGAGGCGATCCTCCGCATCCCCGAGGTGGTCGAGCTGCTCGTCACGACCGGTGACGGCGACCTGCTCGCCCGGGTCGTCGCCCGCGACACCGAGGACCTGCACCGCATCACGAACCTGGTGCTCGAAGCGCCCGGTGTCGTCCGCTCCAACACCACGATCGTCCTGCTGGAGGTACAGCCGCACAGCGTCCGTTCCCTGCTGCGGCGCCACGCCGGCACCTGACCTCCCGCGCCCGCGGGCGGCAGCGGCCCGCCCGTGGCCGCTGTGGTCCCCTCCGTGGCCGCAACGGTCAGTTCCCGGCCGCCGTGCGCTGCGTAGGTTCCCACTCCAGGAGCATCGGAGAAGGGAGCGAAGCGGTGAATGAGGACCAGGACGACACATGCGTGATCGGTGCGGGACCCGCGGGACTGGCGGTCGCGAGGGCACTGGCCGAGCGGGACCTCCCGTACACGCACATCGAGCGCCATACGGGCCCCGGCGGCCTGTGGGACATCGACAACCCGGGCAGCCCGATGTACGAGTCGGCCCACTTCATCTCCAGCAAGACCCTGTCCGGCTTCGGCGGCTTTCCGATGCCGGACCACTTCGCCGACTACCCGCCGCACCGGCAGATCCTGTCGTACCTGACGTCGTTCGCCGAGGCCTACGGACTCCGTGACCGGATCGAGTTCGGCACCGAGGTCCGCGGCGTCGACAAGAACCCGGACGGCGGCTGGACCGTCACCCGGGCCGACGGCCGCGCCAGTACGCACCGGCAGGTCGTCGTGTGCACGGGCGCGCAGTGGCACCCCAACGTCCCCGAGCTGCCCGGCGACTTCAGCGGCGAGATCCGGCACACGGTCACCTACCGCAGCAGCGCCGAACTGCGGGGCAAGCGGGTGCTGGTGGTCGGCGCCGGCAACTCCGGACTGGACATCGCCTGCGACGCGGCGCGCTCCGCCGACCACGCGGCGATCAGCATGCGCCGCGGCTACTGGTTCATCCCCAAGCACCTGTTCGGCAGGCCGGTGGACACCATCGCCGCCGGCGGACCCCACCTCCCGATGTGGCTGCAGCAGAAGCTGTTCGGCGGCCTGCTGCGACTGCTCAACGGCGACCCGCGCAGGCTCGGTCTGCAGAGGCCGGACCACAAACTGTTCGAGACGCACCCGGCCCTCAACTCGCTGCTGATCCACCACCTCCAGCACGGGGACATCACGGCCCGGCCGGGCATCGCGCGCACCGAAGGCCGCACGGTCCGCTTCACCGACGGCACCAGCGACGAGTTCGACCTGATCCTGCTGGCCACGGGATACGTCCACAAGGTCCCGGTCGCGCAGACGTACTTCGGCGACGAGCAGCACCCCGACCTCTACCTGTCCTCCTTCTCCCGCGAGCACGAGGGCCTGTTCGGCGTCGGCTTCGTCGAGACCAACTCCGGGGCCTACCAGCTGTTCGACAGCCAGGCCCAGCTGATCGCCTCCTTCATCCGGGACGCCCGGGCCGGACTGCCGACCGCCGAGCGCTTCGCCCGCAGCATCCGCGGAGACCGGCCGGACCTGTCCGGCGGACTGCGGTTCGTCGACTCGCCCCGCCACACCGGCTACGTCCACAGCGAGGCCTTCGTGAAGTACCTCGGCAAGGTGGCCGGGGACATGGGCTGGCGCACCGCGGGCCGTCCGCCCCGGGCCGCCTCCGACCGGCAGGAAGCGGTGGCGGCATGACGTACGACTTCCACGACAAGGTCATCCTCGTGACGGGCGGGGCCGGCGGCATCGGCAGCGCCCTGTGCCACCGCTTCGCCGCGGGCGGCGCGAGCCTCCTCGTCGTCGACATCGACCGGGCGCGGGCCGAGCGGACCGCCGCCGAGCTGCCCGGGACCGGCCACGCCGGGCTGGGTTGCGACCTGCTGGACGCCGCCGCCGTACGGCGCCTGTTCGACGGCGTCGCGGCCACCCACGGCCGGGTCGACGTCCTCGTGAACAACCTGGGCATGACCAGTGCCGAACGGTTCGACGTGCGCAGTGTCGAGAGCATCGAGCGGGAGATCGACGTCAACCTGGTCGCCCCGCTGGTCACGACCCGGCTCGCCGTCCCGCTGCTGCGGGCCTCAGCCGACCCCCGGGTGGTCACCACCGTCTCCCTGGGCGGGATCTTCCCGCTGGGCGAGACACCGATCTACACCGCCTCCAAGTTCGGGCTGCGCGGCGCGATGCTCGCCATCGGGCTCGACCTGCGGGGCAAAGGCATCCAGGCCGGTTCGGTGCTTCCGTCGGCGACCGACACGCGGATGCTCCGGCAGGAGGCCGTCGACGGCGGGAACTCCCTGCAGTTCCAGGACACGCCCCAGCAGCCCGCCGATGTCGTCAGGGCGGTCGTGAGCCTGCTGGACAAGCCCCGCCTGGAGTCCTACGTCAGAACGGGCGAGTCCTGGCTGGTCCGGTTCGCGATGCTGGCGCCCAACCTGCTGCCCCGGATCTTCCCGCTGTTCCGCAAGCGGGGCGAGCGGGGCATGGCCCGGTATCTGGAGGACCTGCGCCGCAGAGGGCTGGCCCGCCAGGTCGCCGGCGGCCGCTGGGAACTGGTGGAGGAAGCGTGAGCGGCCCGCGGACCACCGGCGTCGAGGCCGGCCTCGACATCGTCAGTCCCACGACGGGCGAACGCATCACGACCGTGCCGGCGGCGAGCGAGCAGGACGTCGTGCTCGCGGCCGAGCGGGCGCACCAGGTGTTCGCGAGCGGTGTCTGGTCCGGCCGGTCCCCGCGCGAGCGGGCCGCCGTGCTCCTGAGCCTGGCCGACCTCATGGAACGCGACGCCGAAACCCTGGCCCGCCTGGACTGCGAGGACGCGGGCAAACCCCTCACCGAGTGCCGCACGGGCGACGTGCCCTCGGCGATCGAGTCGATCCGCTGGTTCGCCGAGGCCGCCGACAAGGTCTTCGGCCGCGTCGCTCCCACCGGCCCCGGCAGCCTGGGCCTGGTGAGCCGGGAACCGGTCGGAGTGGCCGCCGCGATCCTGCCCTGGAACTACCCGCTGGCCATGGCCGCCTGGAAGGTCGGCCCCGCGCTCGCCGCGGGCAACTCCCTCCTGCTCAAACCCGCCGAGGCCACACCGCGCTCCACCCTGCGCCTGGCCGCCCTGGCGGCCGAGGCCGGCCTGCCCGACGACGTCCTCACCGTGCTGACCGGCCACGGCTCCGTCACCGGCAGGGCGCTCGCCCGCGACCCGCTGGTGCGCGCCCTGTCCTTCACCGGCTCCACCGCCACCGGACGCCGCGTCCTGGCCGACGCGGCGGAGACCAACTTCAAGCGGGTCTCCCTGGAGATGGGCGGCAAGAGCCCCCAGATTCTCCTGCCCGACGCGCTCGACTACGGCGACGAACTGTTCGACCACATGATCGAGGCCGCGTTCCTGACCATGGGGCAGAACTGCACCGCCGGCTCCCGCGTCCTGGTCCACCACAGCATCGCCGAGGAGGTGCTGGACCGGTTCACCGCCGCCGCGCGGAGCCTCACCATCGGCGACCCCGCCGACGCCCGCACCCAGGTGGGGCCGCTCATCAGCCGGGCCGCGCTCGACCGGGTCGCGGCGGCGGTGGACGCGGCCCGGTCCGCCGGAGCCCGCATCCACACCGGCGGCCTGCCGCACGGTCTGCCGCCGCACGGCGCCTACTTTCCGCCGACCGTGGTCAGCCGGGCCCCGGCGGGCAGTGCCGTGCTCACCGAGGAACTGTTCGGGCCCGTCGTCACCGTCCAGACCTTCTCCACCGAGGACGAGGCGGCGGGGCTCGCCAATGCCACCGAGTACGGGCTCGCCGCCTCCGTGTGGACCCGCGACCTCGACGCCGCGTTCCGGCTCGCGCGGCGGATCGAGGCCGGGGTGGTCTCCGTCAACGCCTACAGCGAAGGTGACATCACCACGCCCTTCGGCGGCTGGAAACAGTCCGGGTTCGGCGGCGCGGAGAAGTCCACCGACGCGTTCGCGCAGTGGACCAGGGAGAAGACCGTCTGGATCCGCACACGCTGAGGGGCCAGGGCCCTGTCGCCGCGATGCCTCACACGCTGAAGCGCCAGGGCCCTATCGCTGCGACGCCTCGCGCAGCCGGGCCGGGGTCACTCCGTGCCAGCGGTGCACCGCCCGCCGCAGCGCGCGCACGTCGGAGAACCCGGCCCGCCGGGCGACGTCCCGCAAGGTGAGTTCGGGGCGGCGCAGCAACTGCTCCACCCTCTCGCGGCGCACCCCGTCGACGACCGCCTCGTACGTCGTGCCGCACTCGGCAAGCCGACGGCGCAGCGTGCGCTCGCTGGAGGCGTGGCGCCGGGCCTGCTCGACGAAGGACGGCACGTCGGGCAGGCTCTGCGCGATCGAGATCTCCAGCACCTCCAGCAGGTCCTGCTGATCGCGCCGCGCCGCCACCTGCTCGCCCAGGAGTTCCACGACGGCCGTGTAGGTGGCCCGGTCGCGGCCCGGCATCGGCCGCGCGGCCCAGGCAGAGGGGAACACCAGCCGGTTCCCCGCCGCGCCAAAACGCAGCGGACAGCGGAACAGCGCGGTGAAGGGACCGGTGTCGGGCGGGGCAGGGAAGGCGAACTCCACACTCCGCGGGGCGAATTCCGCTCCGGAGCTCAGCCGCGTGAGGGCGACGACACTGGCGAAGGCCTCCTCGGCCAGGAAGACGGCGACGGGCGGATCGAGGGCGGGATCGGGCAGTTCGGCCCGCAGCACATAACCGGCCTCCTCCGCCTCGGCCGACCAGACCACCATCGCCCCGGACAGGTTCTGGAACCGCACGCCCGTCTCGATGGCCTCCCGCAGCGTGTCGGCGGCCATCTGGGCGAACCCCAGCAGCCCCCACGACGTCAGATGCTGCGCGGCGCCGACCCGCAGCCCCAGATGAGCGTCACCGGTGAGTTCCAGCGCACGCCGGATGACGGCACTGCCCTGCCGGTAGGAGACCCGCAGCGCCGCCGAACGCATCATCTCCTCGTCCAGCCCGACCCGGACCAGCTCGGGCCGCAGATCGACCCCGTACCCGTCGGTGACCGGGGTGAGGCAGCGCAGGATGTTCGGCGGAATCGTCGCCGAGGTACTGCGGCTGGTTCCCGGTGACTGCGCCGGGGTGGGGCTGGGAGGCATGGCGTTCCTTGGAACCGGGTGTCACTCGATGGGCACACATCTGAGCACACATTGAAGTGCTCTCCCGGCTGGAGCCGGGAGATTCCTGCTTACCTCGCGGTAGCGGGCTTGACGCGCTGCGCGCGCCTGACGACTGTCCTTCCGGCAGCAGGGACGAGCGCAGTACGACAGCCACGTCCGCCGGTACCTGTGGGGCGGACACTTCTGGTCCGGTTCCTACTTCGCCGGATCGTGCGGCGGGGCACCCCTGACCGTTGTCAAGCAGTACATCGAGAACCAGCAGCGTCCCGTCTGACCGTCACCCCGGAAACACCGAGCACTCCGGCGCTGCCCGCCTCCGGGCCAAGGACGGCCTTCACCCCCGCCCCGAAGGACGGAGCACCGGCCACGATCAGAGGTGGAAGGGTTCTCTCCCGACGCCACGCGGGCGGGGGTGCGGTCCCGAAGCCGTGCCGGGAAACCTTGGACGCCCCGGACGCTCCCGTCTAGGGTTTTGATCATGTTCAAGTCAGGGGTGGGTTTTCTCGCGTTGTTCGGGCTCGGCTGGTGGCTGCTCGGATCGAGCGCGTTCGCGGGGGTGGTGCGGCCGGTTCTGGTCGTCGTCGGCTGTGTCGTCGCGGTGGGGCTGATGTTCGCCGCACGGCGCTTCCTTCCGGCGTCGGCAGGAGGGCCGTTCCCCGCAGGGCGGCGTCGGCGCTTCAACCAGATCAACGGGCTGCAGTGGCTGCTGATCGTCGCCGTCGCCTTGGTCTGCGGTCAGGCCGGGACGCCGGTGCTCATTCCTCCGCTGGTCGCCGTGATCGTCGGGCTCCACTTCCTGCCGCTGGCGGTGGTGTTCGGGCAGCCCCGACTCCGCGTACCCGCGGCCCTGTTGGTCGCTTCCGGGGCCGCGGGCACGATCGTCTGGCTCGCGGACGGTCCGGACGAGACGGTGCGGCTGGTCGTGGGCCTCGCCTCCGCGCTCTCCCTGTGGGCCATGGCGGCATGGACCGTGGCGGGGGCGGCATCCGCCGCCGAACGGGGAGTGGAGAAGGCGGAGTCCGACGGCGCGTGAGGTCAACGTCCTATTCCGCCCGCACGGACACCGAGCGTACCCGTCGACGTGGGCGCCCTGCTTCCCGGAGACCCGCCGACGCGCTCCTGGTGGGGCTCCACCACCGAAGTGCAACACGGAGAAGCCGAGTTGGCGCGCCGCCGGGGGGCGGATCAGGAGCCGCCCCTTGCGCAGGGCTCCGCCCGACGCGCCCGGCGCACGAAATGGCTCCCTCAGCTCAACTGCCGAACGGAGGGAGCCTCGCGCTGATGGGCTCCCGGGAACCGACCTCCGCGTACCAGCGAGGCTACTCCTGCCTCGGGGGCGGCGCGGAGAGGGGTGACCGGGAGATGCGAGCAGGCGGGGTTTGTGGGTAAGAGTGGTGTTGTCGTCCGTGCCTCTGTCCCGGAGGGTGCCGTTCGGACGGGGACCGAAGCCGCCAGGGGAGCGTGATAACGATGGAGGTCCCGCACAGCAGCCGTCCCGAGCCGGCTGAAGTGCGCCATCCGCAGGAGCCGGATGATTCCGCCACCAGGATCAGCAACCTGCAGCGGGACAACGACCACCTGCAAACGGCCATCACGTCGCATGCCGTGATCGATCAGGCGATCGGGGTGATCATCGCTCTCGGTGGACTGCGTCCGCAGCAGGGTTTCGACGTTCTCAGGGACGTCTCCCAGCACACCAACATCAAACTGCGCGAGATCGCCGGTCTCGTCGTCGACTGGGCGCTCACCCGGCACATGTCCGACGAGGTCCACAAAGCGCTCGACGCGGCGCTGACGAGGGCACAGTCGGCCGCAGCGCGCGCGGCTCCGAGTGACGCGACTGCCGGCAGCGGAGATGAGCGGATGACGGACGACGGCCTGCCCGGTTCTTGACGCCGGGCTCCCGCACGGTACGGGTGAGGGCGGGGGCCGTCACGTTCCCCGTCCTCACGCCTTCCACGTTACGCCGTGCGCGCGGCCACCTCCGTCTCCGGCCACCTCCGGCCCCTGCCACCGGCGCCTCCGGCCGCCTCCGTCACGCCGGACCGCCGCAGCGTGACCGTCGCGCACGGCCGCCGCCCCGCAGTCCGTCTCGCGGGGGCATCCGGTACCCACCGGTACAGAGACGGTTTGCCGTCTCGACCGGCGGTCACCGGCGATGTGTCGTCGAATTCCCCGAAGGGTTGAGCGTCTGTCGCCGTGTCTCCACCATTTCCCTGTCACAGGTGCCCGGAGGCACGGTCCCGGGCCTCACCACCGCGGAAGCGAGTCGAGCATGGTGCGTGTCCGTTCCTCCCTGGCGGAGCTGCCCTCCTACGTCCCGGGCCGCAAACTGCCCGGCGCGGTCGTGCTGGCCAGCAACGAGACCCCGTACGGGCTGCTGCCGGGCGTCGCCGGCAGGCTCGCCGAACTGGCCGGTGGTGTGTCGCGCTATCCCGACCTGAGCGCCACCCGCCTCGTGCGGGCCGTCGCCGACCACCACGGAGTCGACCCCGAGCGGATCGCCGTCGGCGCCGGCTCCTCCGAGGTCTGCGGTCAGCTGTTGCACGCGGTCGTCGGAGTCGGCGACGAGGCCGTCTTCGGCTGGCGGTCCTTCGAGGCGTACCCGATCCTCACGGCCGTGGCCGGCGGTACGGCCGTGACCGTGCCGCTGCGCGACCACGCGCTCGACCTCGACGCCATGGCGGCGGCGATCACCTCCCGGACCCGGCTGGTCTTCGTCTGCAACCCCAACAACCCCACCTCCACCGCGGTCGGTGAGCGGGCCCTGCGCGGCTTCGTCGACCGCGTGCCCGAGGACGTCCTGGTGGTCGTCGACGAGGCGTACCGGGAGTACGCCGACCCGGCGCTGGTGCCCGACGCCCTGGCCCTCTTCGGCGACCGCCCCAACGTCGTGGTGCTGCGCACCTTCTCCAAGGCCTACGGGCTGGCCGGCCTGCGCGCCGGATACTGTGTCGCGCCGGCTGAGATCGCGGCCCATGTGCGCAAGACCCAGGTGCCGTTCAGTGTCAGCGCGCTCGCGCAGGAAGCCGCCGTCGTCGCCCTCGGCGAGCGCGCCGAGGTCGCCCGCCGCGCCGCGCTGACCGCCGCCGAGCGGGGGCGGGTGACCGGCCGGCTGCGCGACCTCGGCTTCGAAGTCCCCGACTCCCAGGCCAACTTCGTGTGGCTGCCGCTCGCCGACGACAGCGCCGACTTCGCCCTGCACTGTCTGGACGGACGGGTCGTGGTCCGCCCGTTCCCGGGGGAGGGCGTCCGGGTGACGATCGGGCTGCCGGAGGAGAACGACACCCTTCTCGCCCTCGCCGCGGCGTGGAGAGGCTGACGGCCGTGGGCCCCTCCGCCTACGAGCGGCACCGGGCGCTGCTCCACGACGTCGTCCGAGCCATGGCGGCCGGTGAGTGCCGTCTGCCCTTCACGGCGGCGACCGGACAGGACGCCGCCGACGCGGGCATGCGCTCGACCCGGACGGCCGCGAAGGTCTTCGCCTCCCTGCTGGGCCGGCCCTTCGACCTCGACCAGCCGGGTGAACTGGGCCGGGTGGCCACAGAGTTCTCCCCGTACGGGATCGCCATGGGCGTCGGCTATCCGCACTGCGATCCCGCGACCCTGGTGGCGGCGGCCACGAGGGCGACGGCGGGCTGGCGCGCCGCCGGTCCGGCCGAACGCGCCGGTCTGGCCGTGGAGATACTGCGCCGGCTCAACACCCGCAGCCATGAACTGGCCCTCGCGGTGCACCACACGACCGGTCAGCCGCCGGGGGCGGCGTTCCGGGCCGCCGGGCCGCGTGCCCAGGACCGTGCCCTGGAGGCGGTGGCCCAGGCCTTCGCCGAGTCGGAGCGGGTTCCCGCCGACCTGCGCTGGGAGAGCGTCCGGGGGCGGCGGGGACGGCCGCTGGAGATGCGGGGCACCTGCACGCTGGTGCCCCGGGGGGTGTCCCTGCTCATCGGCTGCGCCGACTATCCGCTCTGGAACGGCTACCCGGGCCTCTTCGCCAGCCTGGTGACCGGAAATCCCGTGATCGTGGCCCCGCACCCGAGGGCCGTGCTGCCGCTGGCGATCACCGTGCGCGTCGCCCGGCAGGTGCTGGAGGAGGCCGGTCACTCCCCGGACATCGTGACCCTCGCGGTGGCCCCGCCCGAGGAGCGGCTGCACCGGCGGCTGGCCACGGACCCGGCCGTGCGGATCGTCGACTTCACCGGGTCGTCGCGGTTCGCCGACTGGCTGGAGCAGAACGCCCGCCAGGCCGTCGTGTTCGCGCAGCGGACCGGCCCGAACACGGTCGTCGTCGACTCCACCGACGACTACCGCTCCCTCGTGCGCGGGCTCGCGTCCTCCCTGTGCCGGTGCAACGGCCGGCTCCGCACCACTCCGCAGAACCTCCTGGCGCCGGCGGCGGGCATCGCGACCGACGAGGGACCCAAGAGTCTGCGGGACCTCGGAGTCGACCTCGGCGAGGCGGTGGACCGGCTGCTCGGGCACCCCGCGCGGGTGGCCAGGCTGGTGGGAGCGATCACCGACGGCACGGTGGCGGCGGAACTGGAGACGGCCGCACGGTACGGCACGGTGGTCCATGCCTCGCAGGCGTTGCGTCATCCCGACCATCCGCACGCCGACGTCCGCAGCCCGCTGCTCGTCCGGCTGCGGGCGCGGGACGAACGGGTCTACGCCCGGGAGTGGCCGGGGCCGGTGGCCTTCCTGGTGGGCACCGACTCCACCGCGCACAGCCTGGAGCTGTTCCGCCGTACCGTGGGCCGGCACGGCGCGCTGTACGCGGCGGTGCACTCGACCGATCCGCTGGTGCTGGCGGTCGCCGAGGCGGCTGCGCTGGACGCCGGCGCGCATCTGGTGCAGAACCTCGCGGACGACCTTCCCGCCGACCCCTCCTCGGCCGCTTCGGACCTCCCTGTCGGGGGCGCGCACTTCGTCACCGGCCGGTTCCGCGTCGTACGGTCCCGGCGGCACGTGGCCGCGGCGGCGTGACCGGCGCGGTCAGGCACCCCAGTCGGCCCCGCGGCCCCGCACCTCGTCGAAGACCAGCCAGGTGCGGGTGGACCGCACGCCCGCGATCGCCTGGATGTTCTCCAGCACGATCCGGCGCAGCAGCGCGTTGTCGGGCGTGCGGACGAGGGCGAGCACGTCGAAGTCCCCGGTGACGAGGGCGACGTGCTCGATGTAGGGGATCTCGCGCAGCTCGCGCGAGATGTCCCGCCAGGCGTTCTGCTCGATCGACATCGTGACGTACGCGCTGGTGCCGAGCCCGGCCCGCTGCGGGTTCAGCTGGGCGGTGAAGCCGGTGACGACCTCGTCGGCCAGCAGCCTGCCGATCCGCGTGTAGGCGTTGGCGCGGGAGATGTGCACCTGGTCGGCGAGGGCCCGGACCGACACCCGGCCGTCCTTGAGCAGCCGGGCCAGGATCTGCCGGTCGACGGCGTCGAGCGGGACAGGGGCGGCAGTTCGTCCGGTCTCCTGGACCGGCGCGGGGAATTCCTCGGACACATTGCTCTCCCGGAACGTTGGATCCGGCAGTTCATCGCCGGTTCCGCCGAAGTATTGAACACATATTCCGCAGTAGCGACCATTCTCCCGTCAAGTGTCCAGAGAAAGCGAGCGACCTCCATGTCCGTGAAGAGCCTCCGACAGACGGTCCAGGGCCTCCTGCCGTCGCTCACCCCGGTGCGGTTCGTGGCCGAGGACGGCACGCCGGTGGCCAGGCCGCCGGCGGCGTACGCGGAGCCCGGGGTCGAGGTCCTGCGCGAGGCGCACCGGCGGATGGTGCTGGGACGCCGGTTCGACACCCAGGCGACCGCGCTCACCAAGCAGGGGCGCCTCGCGGTGTACCCCTCCAGCCGGGGGCAGGAGGCCTGCCAGGTCGGAGCCGCGCTGGCGCTGCGCCCGGACGACTGGCTCTTCCCGACCTACCGGGACTCCGTCGCCCTGGTCACCCGTGGCATCGACCCCGTCGAGGTGCTGACCCTGCTGCGCGGCGACTGGCACTGCGGCTACGACCCCGCCGCCACCCGCACCGCGCCTCAGTGCACCCCGCTGGCCACCCAGGTCCTGCACGCCACCGGCATGGCGGAGTCCCTGCGCCGCACGGGCGAGGACGGCGTGGCCATGGCCCTGATCGGAGACGGCGCCACCAGCGAGGGCGACTTCCACGAGGCGCTGAACTTCGCGGCGGTCTTCCGCGCGCCGGTCGTCTTCTTCGTCCAGAACAACAAGTACGCCATCTCCGTCCCGCTGGCCCGGCAGAGCGCGGCACCCGCGCTCGCCTACAAGGGTGTCGGCCACGGGGTGCGCTCCGAACAGGTCGACGGCAACGACCCGGTCGCCGTCCTGGCCGTACTGACCGAGGCCGTCGCCCACGCCCGTGCCGGCCACGGCCCGGTCCTCGTCGAGGCGCACACCTACCGCATGGACGCCCACACCAACGCCGACGACGCCACCCGCTACCGGGACGCCGACGAGGTCGAGCAGTGGCGGGCCGCCGACCCGATCAGCCGGCTGGAGACCTACTTGCGGGCGCGCGGCGTGCTCACCGACCGGGACGTCGCGGCGGTGGCGGAGGAGGCGGAGGCGCTGGCCGCGGAGCTGCGCGCCGGGATGAACGCCGAGACCGTCACCGACCCGCTGGAGCTGTTCGACCACGTCTACGCCGAGCCCACCCCGCAGCTGCGCGAACAGCGTGCCCTGCTGGCGGCCGAACTGGCCGAGAGTGCCGAGAGCGCCGACGGCGCCACCCCGTACGCACAGGAGGACCGACCGGCATGACCGAAGTGACCATGGCGCAGGCGCTGAACACCGCGCTGCGCGACGCGCTGAGCGAGGACGAGCGAGTGCTGGTCTTCGGTGAGGACGTCGGCCCGCTCGGCGGTGTCTTCCGGATCACCGACGGGCTGACCCGTGACTTCGGCGAGGAGCGCTGCTTCGACACCCCGCTGGCCGAGGCCGGCATCGTGGGGCTGGCCGTCGGCATGGCGATGGGCGGCTTCCGGCCCGTCGTCGAGATGCAGTTCGACGCCTTCGCCTACCCGGCGTTCGAACAGATCGCCTCGCACGTCGCCAAGCTGCGCAACCGCACCCGGGGACGGCTCACCCTGCCGATGGTCATCCGCATCCCCTACGCGGGCGGCATCGGCGGGGTCGAGCACCACTGCGACTCCAGCGAGGCGTACTACGCGCACACCCCCGGCCTGAAGGTCGTCACCCCAGCGACGGCCGAGGACGCGTACTGGCTGCTGCGGGACGCCGTGGCCGACCCCGACCCGGTGGTCTTCCTGGAGCCGAAGAAGCTGTACTGGTCGAAGGAGGACGCCGATCTCCGGCGCCGCGCAGCCCTGCCCTTCGGCCGTGCGGCGATCCGGCGGGAGGGCCGCGACGCCACGCTCGTCGCCTACGGCCCGTCGGTCCCGGTCGCCCTGGCCGCCGCCGAGGCGGCGGCGGCCGAGGGCATCGACCTGGAGGTCGTCGACCTGCGGACCCTCGTCCCCTTCGACGACGAGACCGTCACCGCCTCCGTACGCCGCACCGGGCGCTGCCTGGTCGTCCAGGAGGCCCAGGGCTTCGCCGGCGTCGGAGCGGAGATCGCCGCACGCGTGCAGGAGCGCTGCTTCCACTCCCTGGCCGCGCCCGTCCTGCGGGTGACCGGCTTCGACATCCCCTACCCGCCGCCCAAGCTGGAGCACGCCCACCTGCCCGGCGTCGACCGCATTCTCGACGCCGTCGACCGCCTCCAGTTCACCGACGACCCGGACGTCCGGCACCTCGGCCTGCCGAAGGGAGCGGCCGCATGACCACCTCGACCCACACCGAACAGCTGTTCCGCCTCCCTGACCTCGGCGAGGGCCTCACCGACGCCGAGATCGTCGAGTGGAAGGTCGCCGTCGGCGACACCGTGACGATCGACCAGATCGTGGTCGAGGTCGAGACCGCCAAGGCGGCTGTCGAGGTACCGGTCCCGTACGCGGGCAGGGTGCTGCGCCTGCACGCGGAGGCGGGCACGCCACTGGCGGTGGGGGAGCCGCTGATCACGGTGGGCGCGGTGGCCTCCGGCGGCAACGGCGGCCGGGGCCCGGGCCCGGACGGCCGGTCCGCCTCCGGACCCACCCCGAAAACCGCCGGGCCCGGCCCGGCGAACAGGGCAGGGGAGCGGGGCGCGACGGCTGCCGGTCGGCCGGACACCCGGGAGGAAGGGGCCCGAGCGGAAGCGGGGAGGCCGGACTGCGCCGCGGCGGAGCGGTACCGGGAGGAGGAGCAGGCGGGCTCCGGCAACGTCCTGATCGGCTACGGCACCGGCCACGGCCCGGCCCCGCGCCGCCGACGCAGGCGACCGGACCCGTCGCCGGCCACCGGGGCCGAGGCCGCCTGGGTCTCAGCCGCCGGCGCCGCGGCCACCGGAGCCCCAGCCGTCGGGGCGCCGCTCGCCGCGCGTGCCGGGCTTCCCGGGGACGGCGATACGGCCGTCCATGGCCCGACATCCGCGGCCGTCCCGACGGGGGAAGACGTGCCTGCGCCGGCCGACGGTGCCACGCGGCGGGCCGCGCCCCTCGCCCTCTCACCCCTCGTCCGCAGGATGGCCCGGGACCACGGGATCGACCTCACGGAGCTGACGCCCTCCGGTCCGGCCGGGATCGTGCTGCGCCGGGACGTGGAGCAGGCCGTCGAGTCGGCCCGGCGGACCGCGCCCGGCCCTACGCCCGCACCAGCTCCCGAACCTCGGCAGAACCCCGCACCCACGGGCCCCGTACGCATCCCCCTGCGCGGGCTGCGCCGTACGGTCGCCGACAAGCTCGCCCGCAGCCGTACCGAGATCCCCGACGCCACCACCTGGGTCGACGTGGACGCCACCGGACTGCTGCGGGCGAAGAGGGAACTGGGCGCGGCTCGACCGGGCGGCGGCATCGGCCTGCTCGCCCTGCTGGCCCGCATCTGCGTCGCCGGACTGGCCCGCTACCCGGAGCTGAACTCCACCGTCGACACCGAGCGTCGCGAGATCGTCCGCTTCGACGAGGTGCACCTGGGCTTCGCCGCCCAGACCGACCGCGGCCTGATGGTGCCCGTCGTCCGCGACGCCCACCGCCTGACGACGCTCCAACTGGCGGCGGAACTGGCCAGGTCGACGGAACTCGCCCGAGGCGGCAACCTCCCGCCGTCGGCGCTCACCGGAGGCACCTTCACCCTCAACAACTACGGGGTGTTCGGTGTCGACGGATCGACACCCATCATCAACCACCCGGAGGCGGCCCTCCTCGGCGTGGGCCGCATCGTCGACAAGCCGTGGGTCGTGGACGGAGAACTGACCGTCCGCAAGGTCACCCAGCTGTCGCTCAGCTTCGACCACCGCGTGTGCGACGGCGGTGTGGCCGGCGGCTTCCTGCGCTACGTCGCCGACTGCGTGGAACGCCCGTCGATCCTGCTCGCCGACCTCTGACGGGCCTCCCTTCCCCCTTCCCCCTTCTCCCTCCCTCTGCCACCCCGCCGCCACATCTCCGCGAAGGAGCCCGCCCATGCCCGACGAGGTCTATCTGATCGACGGCGCCCGCACCCCGCTGGGCCGCCACCGAGGAGCCCTGGCCTCCGTCCGCCCCGACGACCTGGCCGCGCTCGTCGTCCGCGAGGCGGTACGGCGCACAGCGATCCCGGCCGAGGCCGTCGACGAGGTGATCCTCGGCGCCGCCAACCAGGCCGGCGAGGACAACCGCAACGTGGCCCGGATGGCGGCGCTGCTGGCCGGGCTGCCGCACACCGTGCCCGGATACACCGTCAACCGGCTGTGCGCGTCCGGCCTGACGGCCGTGGCGTCCGCCGCCCAGACCGTACGGGCGGGCGAGGCCGACCTGGTCGTGGCGGGCGGAGTGGAGTCGATGACCCGCGCACCCTGGGTGATGGCCAAGCCCGGCACGCCCTGGTCCCGGCCAGGCGAGGTGCACGACACCCCGCTCGGCTGGCGGTTCACCAACCCGCGCTTCCCCGCCGACACCACCCTGTCGATGGGTGAGACCGCCGAGGAACTCGCCGCCCTGGACGGCATCACCCGATTCGAGGCGGACGCCTTCGCGCTGCGCAGCCACCGCCGGGCCGTCGCCGCCCAGCAGGCGGGCCGTCTCGACCGGGAGATCGTCCCCGTGCCGGTGCCCGACGGCGAGGTCACCCGGGACGAAGGTCCCCGGCCGTCCACCTCACTGGAGCGGCTGAGCGGGCTGCGTACCTCCTTCCGCGGCGACGGGATCGTCACCGCGGGCAACTCCTCGCCGCTGTCCGACGGGGCGGCCGCTCTGGTGGTGGCGAGCGGGGCGGCGGTCGAACGGTACGGCCTCACGCCACGGGCCCGTGTCGTCACCGCAGCCTCGGCCGGGGTCGAGCCCCGTCTCATGGGGCTCGGCCCGGTGCCGGCCACCGCCAAGGCGCTGGACCGGGCCGGCTGGGACATCGGCGACCTGGACGCGATCGAGGTGAACGAGGCGTTCGCCGCCCAGGTACTGGCGGTGGTGCGCAGACTGAAGGTCGACGAGGACCGGGTCAACGCCGACGGCGGCGCGATCGCCCTCGGGCACCCGCTCGGCTGCTCCGGCGCCCGGATCGCGCTCACCCTGCTCGGCCGGCTGGAGCGCGAGGACGGCCGCCGTGGCCTGGCGACCATGTGCGTGGGTGTCGGGATGGGTGTGTCGCTGCTGGTGGAGCGCGTATGAGCACCGCGGCCTCGTACGACACTCTCCTCGTCGAGGAACACACGGACCGGATCGTGGTCACCCTGCACCGGCCCGAGGCCCGCAACGCTCTCGACGCCCGCATGATCACCGAACTCCACCAGCTGTGCGAGGAGTTGGAGCGCAACCCGCGTCTGCTGCTGCTCGCCGGGCACGGCGGGGTCTTCGCCGGCGGCGCCGACATCGCCGAACTGCGCGAACGGGGCCGCGACGAGGCCCTCCAGGGCATCAACAGCCGCCTCTTCGAACGGGTTCGCAGACTGCCCCTGCCCACCGTGGCCGCCGTCGACGGCTGGGCGCTCGGCGGGGGCGCGGAACTGGCCTACGCCTGTGACATACGGATCGCCGGCCCCGGCGCGGTGTTCGGGAACCCCGAACCGGGCCTGGGCATCCTCGCCGCCGCCGGGGCCTGCTGGCGGCTCGCGGAACTCGTCGGCGAGTCGGTGGCCAAGCAGGTGCTGCTCGCCGGCCGGAACCTGGACGCGAGTGCCGCGCTCGCCTGCGGGCTGGTCATGGACGTCGTACCGGCCGAGCGGCTGACCGCCGAGGCACACGCCCTGCTCGACCGCATGGCCCGTGCCTCCGCGCTCGCCCTGCGGCTGACCAAGCTCGTCACGGACGCCCCCGGCGCCCACCCGGTCGCCGACGACCTCGCCCAGGCCGTGCTGTTCGAGGGCCGGGACAAGCAGGAACGCATGACGCGCTTCCTGGAGAAGAAGGGAGGCTGGTCATGACCTCGGCAGAGTCTGCGGCACCCGCCGTCGTGGGAGTGATCGGCGGTGGCCGGATGGGTGCCGGGATCGCGCAGTCCTTCGCCGCCGCCGGATCGTCGGTGGTGGTCGTGGAACAGGACGCCGACGCCACGGACGCCGCTCTGGCACGCATCGCCGCCGGCCTGCGGCGGGCCGGCGGCGAGGAGGCCGGGCCCCGGGTCACCGCGGTCGCCTCGGTGACCGAACTGCCGCGCGACGCCGACCTCGTCGTCGAGGCGGTTCCGGAGGACGCGGCACTCAAGGCCCGCCTGCTCGCCGCCGCCGAACAGGCCGTGGGGGAGTGGTGCGTGCTCGCCAGCAACACCAGCGCCCTGTCGGTCACCGACCTCGCGGCGTCCCTGCGACACCCCGGACGGTTCCTGGGCATGCACTTCTTCAACCCCGTGCCGGTCTCCGCCCTGATCGAACTCGTCGTGGCGCCCGACACCACCGGCGACACCCTGGAGTCCGCCGTCCGCTGGACCAGGGCCCTCGGCAAACAGGAGGTGGTCGTCGGCGATTCACCCGGCTTCGCCAGCAGTCGCCTGGGGCTCGCCCTCGGCCTGGAGGCGATCCGCATGGTGGAGGAGGGCGTCGCCGCCCCGGACGCCATCGACAGCGCCATGACCCTGGGCTACAAGCACCCCACCGGCCCCCTGCGCCTGACCGACCTGGTGGGACTCGACGTACGCCTGGCCATCGCCGAACATCTGCACGCCACCCTCGGTGAACGCTTCGCGCCGCCCAGGCTGCTGCGGGAGAAGGTCGCCCGCGGTGAACTCGGCCGCAAGAGCGGACAGGGGTTCTACTCGTGGCCGTGACCGGCACTCCGCTGAGGGTGTGGGACGGGTTATGGTGCGGGCTTGCCTCGCGGTCGACCGTGACACCGCCCGAGAAGAGACCCATGAACGCCGTATCGCCGTACGCCATTGTGACGGCCGTGCGACTCAAGGAGGATCAGGAGCTGCGCTGCAGAGCCCTGGCGTCGTCCGTACGCTCGGCCGTCCTCGGCTGCGTGGACCAGTAGGCGGCGGCATGGGCCAGTGCCCGGCCCTCCAGCAGGGTGACCATCCGCTCGAAAAGGCGGACGGCGGCAGGGCCGCTCCAGTCCCCGGGCAGCACCTCGCGCGGCAGTCCGGGGTCGCGGAACGGTAGCTTGCGCCAGTGGTCGACGACCGCGAGATAGGTGACGAAGGCGTGGTTGCCGTCGATGACGGCAGCCTCGCCCAGGAGGTCCGCCTCCCCTTCGTACTGGTCGATGAACTCCCGGTAGCGGCGGTCGATCTCGTCGAGGTCCCAGCCGCCGCGGACCATGGCCGTCAGATCCTGTCCGGCGACGTAGTCGCCGACGAAGACGGCGCACTGCTCGGTGAGGTCCAGTTCGGCGATGGCACGCTGGGCCGCCGGGAGCATCCGCGCCGGCGCGATCCAGACCGCCGATCCGATGTTGCCGAAGCCGAGCGAGGTGAGGTGGGCGGTGAGCTGGTGTCGCAGGGCACGGGCGGACTCGGGGACGGAGAAGTTCACGAAGCACCAGCCGTCGCCGAGATCGGCGGGCTGCCGTGCGTGCCAGATGACCTCGTCACCGGCGACGAGTGCCTCCAGAGCGGCCGGGGTCAGGGTGTAGCCGCGCATGCCCGCGCGGCTCTCCGAGACCAGCCAGCCCCGCTTCTTGAGCCGGAAGACCGCCGTGCGGACGCTGGGCGCGTCCAGCCCCAGATCTGTCAGCAGTTCGACCGTGCCGGCGATGGGCATCCAGTTGCCCATCTTGCGGACGACGGCGCCGAGGAAGCTCACGAGCACTGTCCGGGAACGACGGGCGGCCGCCGAGGGCCGGTCGCCTTTGATCGTACTCATTCCAGTGAGTATGCCGGACGGTCGTCCGGTCACCGGACCGGCCCGGTCAGCGCGGCGACCCACTCCTTCGGCCACGGGGTGCTCGCGGCACCACCGTGGTGGTCCCCGCCGACATGGACGGTCACATAACGGCCGTGCGCGGCCCGGCCGCGCGGGCGGCCGCGGAACTCCTCGCCCCAGACCTCGAAGGCGAAGGTCATCGAACTGGTGCCGATCCGTACCGGCTCCACCACCGTGCACACGTCCTGGCCGAAGAACATTGGCGCGTCGAAGTCCACCTCGTAGCGCACGCGCGGCGCGACCGGGAAGTAGCCGTGCAGGCCGAGCCCGTCCATGAGAGACGCCTCCGCGGCCTCCACGAAACGTACGACCGTGCTGTTGTGGTAGATCCCGGCCGCGTCGGTGTCGATCCACTCGATCCGGGTCCGGTGGACGCCGACCGGACTGCCGGCCCGGAGCGAGGTGGTCACGCGGACTCCGCGCCGGAGGCGGGGGTCCACCGCAGGTGCACCTCGGCGGCGGCTCCCGCACGCAGCAGCGACAGCCGTGGCGCGACCTTGTCGGTGCGGGAGGAGGGCGGCCTGCGGCGGCCCGCCGACCACTGCACCGGCCACCGCGCGCCGGGCCCGCGGTACTCCTGCTCCGCGGCGGCCTGCAGCGTCCACTGCGGGTTGTAGAGGTGGGTGCGCCCCAGCGCGCACAGGTCGGCCCGCCCGGCGAGCAGGATCGAGTTCACGTCGTCGTAGGACGAGATGGCACCGACCGCGATCACCGGCACTCCCGCAGGCCCCGCCACCCTGTGCCGGATCCTGTCGGCGAACGGGGTCTGGTACGAGCGGCCGTACGCGGGCTGTTCGTCCTTGGCGACCTGCCCGGAGGAGACGTCGATGGCGGCCGCGCCGTGCGCGATGAACGCGCGGGCGATGTCCACGGCGTCGTCCTCGGTGTTGCCGTCCGGCATCCAGTCGGTCGCCGAGATGCGCACGGTGACCGGGACGGAGGACGGGACCGCCCGGCGCACCGCGTCGAAGACCTCCAGCGGGAACCGCAGCCGGTGCTCCAGGGGGCCGCCGTACGCGTCGGTGCGCCTGTTGGCGACGGGAGAGAGGAAGGAAGAGAGCAGGTAGCCGTGGGCGGCGTGCACCTCGATGAGGTCGAAACCGGCCTCCACCCCGCGCCGGGCGGCACGGGTGAAGTCCGCGACCACCTTGTCCAGGTCCGCGCGGGTGGCCTCGCGGGGGACATGGCACCCGGCGCCGTACGGCAGCGCCGAGGGGCCGATCACGTCCCAGTTGCCGTCCTCCAGCGGCTCGTCGATGCCCTCCCACATGAGCTTGGTCGAGCCCTTGCGGCCCGAGTGGCCGAGCTGCAGACCGATCTTCCCGGTCGTGCGCTCGTGCACGAAGCCGGTGACCCGGCGCCAGGCGTCGCGCTGTTCGTCGGACCACAGCCCCGGGCAGCCCGGGGTGATCCGCCCCTCCGGGGACACGCAGACCATCTCGCTCATCACCAGCCCGGCACCACCCAGGGCCTTGGAGCCCAGGTGCACCAGATGGAAGTCACCGGGGACGCCGGAGTCGCAGGAGTACATGTCCATGGGGGAGACGATGATCCGGTTCTCCAGTTCGAGCGGACCGATCCGGACCGGCTGGAACATCGCCGGCGCCACCTCGGGCGCCCGCTGGTGCCGGGCGAACTCCTCCTCCATCAGCGCGGCGAACCCGGCGTCGCGTTCCCTGAGGCTGTCGAAGGTGATGCGCCGCGAGCGGGTGAGCAGGTTGAAGACGAACTGCGCCGGCTCCTGACCGGCGTACATGCCGATGTTCTCGAACCACTCCAGCGACGCCTGGGCGGCCCGCTGGGCCGACTCGACGACGGGTTTGCGCTCGCTCTGGTAGGCGGCGAGCGACTCGGCCACCGTCGGGTGCTCGTGCAGGCAGGCCGCCAGGGCGAGAGCGTCCTCCATGGCCAGCTTGGTGCCCGAGCCGATCGAGAAGTGGGCGGTGTGGGCGGCGTCGCCGAGCAGGACCACATTGCCGTCGTACCAGCGCTCGTTACGGACCGTCGTGAAGTTGAGCCACTTGGAGTTGTTGGTGAGGATCCGGTGGCCCTTCAGCTCGTCGGCGAAGATCTCCCCGATCCGCGCGACCGCGTGCTCGTCGGAGATGCCGGGCGGGAGCACCTGGTCCGCCGTCCGGTCGAGGCCGGCGCGCCGCCAGACGTCCTCGTGCATCTCCACGATGAAGGTCGAACCCGTGGCGGAGTAGGGGTATCCATGGATCTGCATGGTGCCCCACCGCGTCTGCTTGACGAAGAACTGGAACGCCTCGAAGACGAGGTCGGTACCCAGCCAGATGTACTTGTTGCGCCGCGTGTCCAGTGACGGTCCGAAGACGTCGGCGTACTTCGTGCGGACGGCGGAGTTGAGGCCGTCGGCGGCCAGGACCAGGTCGTGGGACGCCCGCAGCTCGTCCACGTCGGGCGCCTCGGTCCGGTAGTGGACGGTGACGCCGAGTTCGGCGGCCCGCCGCTGCAGGATCTGCAGCAGCTCCTTGCGGCTCATCGCCGCGAAGCCCTGGCCGCCGACGGTGAAGCGGTGGCCGTCGAACTCGACGTCGATGTCCGTCCAGCGGGCGAAGCGGCTCTCCATCGCGGCGTGCACGGTGTCGTCGGCGTTGTCGATGCCGCCCAGGGTCTCGTCGGAGAAGACGACCCCGAAGCCGAAGGTGTCGTCGGGCGCGTTGCGCTCCCAGACGGTGACCTCGTGCGCCGGGTCCAGCTGCTTCATCAGGGCCGCGAAGTACAGCCCGCCCGGGCCGCCGCCGACGATGGCGATCCTCATGCTCGCTCCTCCAGGAGCCGACGGAGCTTGAAATGCTGCAACTTGCCGCTGGGATTGCGCGGCAGGGCCTCCACGAAGCGCACCTCACGGGGGTACTTGTACGGCGCGATCTGCTGCTTCACGTGGTCCTGGATGTCCTTCGCCCGCACGGAGTCGCCGACGACCCCGTCACGAAGTACGACGAACGCGCAGACGATCGCGCCGCGTTCGGTGTCGGGCGCCCCGACGACCGCCGCCTCGACGACGTCCGGATGCGTGTCGATGGCGGCCTCGACCTCGGGCCCGGCGATGTTGTAGCCGGACGACACGATCAGGCTGTCGTTGCGCGCCCGGTACCAGAAGTAGCCGTCCTGGTCACGGAGGAAGGTGTCGCCGGTGACGTTCCAGCCGTTGACGACGTAGCCGTCCTGACGTTCGTCGTCGAGGTAGCGGCAGCCGACCGGGCCGATCACCCCGAGCAGGCCCTCGGCTCCGGGGCCCAGCTCCTCGCCGTCCGGTCCGAGGATCGCCGCGCGGTAGCCCGGTACGGGCCTGCCGGTCGCCCCGGGACGGATGTCGTCGCCGTCCGCCGAGATGAAGATGTGGAGCATCTCCGTGGCGCCGATCCCGTCGATGACCCGGATGCCGAGCCGGTCGCGCAGTTCCTCCCACAGACCCTGCGGGATGTGCTCGCCGGCGCTGACCGCCCGGCGCAGTCCGGTCAGCCGCGTCACCTTCCCGGCCGCGAGGATCTGCTTGTAGGCGGTCGGAGCGGTGGCCAGGACGCTCACCCCGTGCTCGGCCACGAGATCGGCGAGCCGCGGCGGCGGCAGGGGCTCGGTGAGGAAGGCGCAGGCGCCCGCCCGGAGGGTGAAGACGACCAGCATGCCGAGGCCGAAGGTGAAGGCGAGCGGGGCGGTGCAGGCGACCAGGTCGTCGGAGCGCAGCCGGAGCGTGTGCCGGCCGAAGGTGTTGTCGATCGACAGGACGTCGCGGTGGAAATGAGTGGTGATCTTGGGGAGACCGGTGGTGCCCGAGGTCGGTCCGAACAGTGCGACGTCGTCCGCGGCGGTGTCGACCGCCGAGAAGCGGCCCGGCTTCCGCCCGGCCCGCTCGGTCAGGTCGTCGGCCGTGCCGCCGCCGCACGGCACGACGGTCAGTTCCGGTGCGGCCGTGTCCCGCACCGTGAGCACGTCGTCCAGGAATCGGTGGTCCACCAGGGCCACGGCGGGCCGCGTCTTCGCCACGATCGGTGCCAGCTCGCGGGCCCGCAGCGCGGTCATGACGGCGACGGCTATCCCGCCCGCCCTGAGCACGCCCAGCCAGGCGGCGACGGCCCAGGGCGTGTTGGGGGAGCGCAGCAGCACGCGGTTGCCGGGCACCAGACCGAGATCCTCGGTGAGCACCTGGGCGACCTGGGCGGCGTGCCGCCCCAGCTCACCGTAGCTCCAGACCTCACCGTCGGGCGTGCGCAGCGCGGGCCGGTCGGGGCCGAAGGCGGCGGCCGGACGGTCGATCAACTCGACGGCGGCGTTGAGGCGTTCGGGGTACTGGAGGTGGTCCGTGGTGAACTCCAGCACCGGCCACCGCCCGGCCCCGGGGAGGTGGTCACGGGCGAAGGTGTCGAGGTGTCCCGAGGGCGAGAGGGTCATGCCGGTCCCTCCTCGGACAGGGGGCGCGCGGCGCGGAGACCGGCGGCGCGGATCATTCCTTCCTGGGCGACGGTCGCCAGGTGGGTGCCGTCCGGGGTGAAGAACCGGCCCGAGCCGAGACCGCGTCCGCCGTCGGCCGCGACCGCCTGCTGCGTGTACAGCAGCCAGCCGTCCGTCACACCCGCACGCGGCGCCCGGTGGAACCACATCGCGTGGTCGAGGCTGGCGGTGACCAGGCCCTGCCGCGCCCACGGCAGGCCGAGGACTCGCAGGACGGGCTCCAGGATCGTGTAGTCGCAGACGTACGCGAGGGCGGCCTTGTCACGCTGCCCGTCGGTGAGCCCGTCCACCGGCCGGAGGGCGTCGAACGGCTTGACCCAGACCGCCTGGTGCGGCTCCCGGGCACCCTCGATGTCGAGGTAGACCGGGCCCGGTACATGCCGCATGTCGAATCCCCGGCCCTCCGCCCAGTAGAGCTGGGAGTCCGCGGTCATCGTGCCCCCGGTGCGCCCCGCGAGGCATTCCGCGGAGCTGGGCAGCTCCTCGGGGTCGGGCAGGTCCGTACCCAGCCAGTCGGGGACGGCGCTGGTGTGGGTTCCGCCGGGCTCGCCGGCCGCGAAGTTCGCCAGGCAGACGTAGAGCGTCCTGCCGTTCTGGTAGCCGCGCACCTGCCGGGTCGCGTAACCGCGGCCGTCACGCAACAGCTCCACCTCGTAGCGCACGTCGGCGCCGATGTCGGCGGGGCGCATGAAGTAGGAGTGCATGGAGTGCAGCGTCTTGCCGTCGTCGACGGACCTCATGGCCGCGGCGGCGGCCTGGGCGACCAGGTCGCCGCCGTACGCCTTGGGCCACGGGCAGGGCTGGGTGACCGCGGTGAAGGCCAGGTCGAAGCGCTCGGCCTCGGCGGGGGTCAGGGTGACGGCGGCGGTGAAGACGTCCGAGGTGGTGTCGGTCATCAGGGGCGGTCCGTCCAGTCGCGCAGGTCGGTGTCGTCGACCTGGGGGAGGTTGACCACGATGTTCTCCGGAGTCCGGGTCGTCATCCAGGTCAGCGGCCTGTTGCGGTCAAGGTTGCACTCGACGTGGGGCAGGAACGGCGGGACGAAGACCCAGTCGCCCTCCGACATGTCGATGTAGTCCTCGAACTTGGCGCCGAAGTAGATCCGTGCCCGGCCGGAGAGCACGTAGCCGCCGGTCTCGGCCTCGCCGTGGTGGTGGGGCACGGAACGGTAGCCGCCGTCGTTGTGGACCTTGCCGAACCAGATCCTGGTCGCCGGGGTGTGCTGGATGCTGACCCCCGAGATCCGGGTGGCACCGGCGGACTGTCCGGTGTCCCCGGGCTCCGCACCGGCCCGCGTTACGACGGGTACGACCAGTCCGCCGGCGGTGGCGTACATCGAGTTGTCGCCGTCGAGCACGTACTGCCCGGGGACGGGCCGCACCGGCATGGACCGACCCGGGAGGGACTGACCTGGGACGAACTGATCGGGATCGGGGTTCACGCGGTCTCCTGGTCGGTTGCGACGGGCAAGAGAAGGAAGGCGGGAGGAGGGGGAGGGGGGAGAGAAGGCGTCAGTCGGTGAAGCGGACGGTGTTGCGGAGGGTGCCGATACCGGCGATCTCGGTCTCCACGACATCGCCGTCGCGGAGGAAGCGCTGGGGCGTCCGGGCCACCCCGACCCCGCCGGGCGTGCCCGTGAGCACGAGGTCCCCGGGCCGCAGCACGGTGAAGGCGGAGATGTACGCGAGCAGGTCGGCGGCATCGAACACCAGCGTCCCGGTGGTGTCACGCTGGACCTGTTCGCCGTTGACGCGGCACACCACGTCCAGGCCGGCGGCGGGGTCGATCTCCTCCGGTGTCACGACCACGGGACCCAGAGGAGTGGAAGCGTCCCATGCCTTGCCCTGGAACCACTCCGGGGTGCGGTACTGCCAGTCGCGTACGGAGATGTCGTTCGCCACCGTGTAGCCGACGATGCCGGCGAGCGCGGTCTCCCGGTCCGCGCGCCGCAGGGTCGCGCCGACCACGACGGCGAGTTCGGCCTCCCAGTCGACCTGGAGACCTCTCGGCAGGACGATGTCTGCGTCGGGGCCGGTGAGGGTGTCGGCGTACTTGGCAAAGAGGGTGGGGTGGGCCGGCATTTCCCGGCCCGTCTCCCGGATGTGTTCCGCGTAGTTCAGCCCGCAGCAGATCACTTTGCCCGGAGCGGGCAGCGGGAGCACCGGGACGGCGGCACCGAGCACGTCACCGGCCAGGTCCGCGAACCGTTGCGGTGGCGTGGAGGTCAGCAGTGCCGACAGGTCGGGGGCGGGGAGCGCTCGCCACGTGCCTCCGTGGAGGACCGCGGCGCTCGTACCCGCTGGGTGGGAGACGGTCGAAAGACGCATGGGTGATCCCTCTCCGGGTCTGCTCCGACCCTCGGGGTATTTCATTATTTCTACGACCGTCAGTGTCGTGTCAATAGATGCTACGGTGACGTGGCAGGCAGCCAGCCACGGCAACGTTCCGCAGGAGCTTTCTATGGCGACCCACTCGGCCCCGGTTCCGATCAATCCCGCGTCCCTGCCCGAGCCCAGCGGTTACTCCCACGGGACGCTCAGCGGCAACACGCTCCATCTGGGCGGCCAGACCGCCCTCGACCGCAACATGCGGATCGTCCCCGGCGGCATCGTGGAGCAGTTCCGGCAGGCATTCGCCAACGTCCTCGCCACGCTGTCGGAAGCGGGCGGCATCCCTGGGGACCTGGTGAGCATCACGATCTTCCTGACCGACATCCCCGACTACCAGGCGCACGGCAAGGAGATCGGCAAGGTGTGGCGGGAACTGGCGGGCCCCGTCTATCCCGCGATGGCCGGCATCGGCACCACGGCACTGTGGCAGCCCGAGGCCCTGATCGAGATCGTCGGAGTCGCGGTCATCCCCGACGAGCGCCTGGTGCGGCCCGGGGCAGCGTGAACTCCCCCTGTGGCGCGGCGCCTCGGCTCCGCGGTGACGGTGCGACGCGGGGTGCGGCGGAGTGACGGCCGCCGCTCCCGCCCGGGGTCACGCTCTCCGAGGCCGCCCTCGGAAGGGGGACGGCCGCTCCGGTCCCGGTCCCGGGATCGGAGCGGCCGCGTGACACGTCCGGCGCGAGGGGGCGCTCAGTTCACGTTGGCCGCGCTCCAGGCCGCCGCCACCGTGCCGTACTCGGTGCTGTCCGCGTCGTAGAGGTCACGGGCCGCGTTCAGGGTGGCCGTCCGGGCTTCGGCGTAGTCCGTCGCGGACGTCATGTAGACGGCCACCTCTGCCCGCGCTGCCCGGTGCCGCATCCCCCTTCGCTCCGCCCGTGGCCGTCGGCCCGACGGGCCCGTGGGCCGCGGAGGCCACGGCCTCCGCGGCCCCATGAGGCGGTCGAGGTGTCAGAGCATCAGCAGCAGGCGTGTGTTCGCCACGAGCTTGCGGTTCACGCTGGTGCTCTGCACGAAGATCGTGAAGTCGTCGTTGTGGTCCGGCTTGACGCGGACTTCCGTGTTCGGCAGGCCGAGCAGGGCCCGGGCCTCGGGCCCCGTGTACACGCGGTCCGTCTTCTTCTCCAGCACCGCTATCTGCTTGCGTGCCTGGACCTTCTCCGACTTGCTCAGCTGGTAGAAGGCGCCCCCGGTGCGGTAGGTGTGCCCGCATTCGACGACCCAGTCCCGGATCGCCGCGTCCCGGGCCACCGGGATGAGCTGGTACTTCGACGCGTCCACCGGCGTGAGGCCGGCCGCCTGGATGGTCTCCTTGTTGACGGCCTCCGCGCCGGTGGAGAACACCGCACGCGACCCCCGGATGCCCTGGGTGCGGCCCACCATGAAGTTCTCGGTGGCCTGCCGGATGACCTGCCCGGCCTCCTCCAGCCCCTGCGTGCTCGTGGCGTCCCAGATGGCGATGTTGTCCTTCGGGAAACCGCACTGCATGGCTTCGCGCTTGCCCATCTGGTCCGGCACCAGGACGGCGAGCGTCCAGTTGTCGTCCTGGGTCGCGATCATCCCGGCGACGGCCTGGACCAGTTCACGCGGGTTCCTGGCCGGGGCGTCCGGGCAGCGATGGCTCGCGTTCTCCTGTCCGTCGGTCAGGACGAACGTCAGGAAGCTGTGGTCGCCGTACAGTTGGGCCGTCTGCGCCAGCTCCCGCTGCGACTTCAGCGCCGCCGCCAGCAGGGCGGTCATCCCGCCGGCCCGGTACAGCTGCTTCAGGGACGGCATCCGCAGCACGTCCTTGTCGTAGATGACGCACTCCACCTTGTCCGAGAAGACGTACACCGTCACCCGGGTCTCCTGGTCCAGTTCCCCCGACCGGCGGGCAAGGTAGGCGATCTGCTGGTCGGCGACCTCCACGACCTTGCGGCTCAGGTGCGACATGGACGAACTGGCATCCAGCACGAGAGCGACGTGGTTGATGTAGTTCTGGCTTCCGGACATGAAGGATCCCCCAATTTGCCGGCCTGCTGGCTTCCCGACCTGATGTTTCTACTCTCTCACCCACCACTGACAATCGATCTTGATCGCAGTGCGGTGGCGAGGCGAACGTCCAGCAGGTGGGGCGCAGTTGGCGAGGGCGCCGCCCCCGCGTCCCGGCTACTCGACCTGTGCCCGCCGCCACT
The DNA here is from genome assembly GCF_042802995.1 of Streptomyces sp. NPDC057438. Classification (NCBI taxonomy): domain Bacteria; kingdom Bacillati; phylum Actinomycetota; class Actinomycetes; order Kitasatosporales; family Streptomycetaceae; genus Streptomyces; species Streptomyces sp. NPDC057438. The sequence continues at coordinate 129,456 of NZ_JBHVDD010000003.1, read as the reverse complement.
CCACTTCCCCGGCCGTCATCGGGGCGTGGACGCGGTACACGTCGCCGACCCGCAGGCCGTCCGGCGTGCTGTGCTCGGCATGGGCCCCTATGACGGTGACGGCGACGCGGGAGTCCGGCTGCCAGAAGGTCCGGAAATCCGGGGCGGACGCGGGTATCGACGGGACCTCCCTCAGGGGGACACCGCGGCGCACCAGCAGATGCCGCAGCTTCTCGAACCGGAGTCTGCGGGCGAACCGTCCGTACCGGGTGCGAAGCGTGTCGTCGGCGAGGGTGCGGTTCCGGTGCGCGAGCCGGTGCACCTGCAGGCTGAAGTGGTGGCCCGACCAGGGGTCGTCCACGGATGCGCGGCCCCAGTAGAACTCGGTCAGTCCGTAGTCACGGCACATGTTGTGGTCGCTGAAGGTGTTCTCGGCGAAGTCCTGCCCCAGGACCTCGGCGACCTGCTCGGGAGAGGCCGCGGGACCGGCCCCGAGGATGGTGCCGGTGGTGACGACGTCCACGTAGAACGCCAGGGAATGCGGTGTCAATGGCTGTTCCTCGCTGGGGTGTGCTCCGGCATGAGTGAGGGGCGCCGTCCCCACAGGGGGTGATCTCCCGTACGCACCGCACGGGCGTCCGCACCGCACGGGGACCGCTGGGGCCGCCGACCCGGCGAAGACCTTACTGCACCGGTCGCTCCGGGATCTCCTGAGTTATGAGCGACCGGTTCCCTGCTGAGCTTGCGTGCGGAAACCGATCGGTTTACTGTCATGGAAACCGATCGGTTTCCGACTGTGGAGGAACACATGACCGCATTGAAGGGCGCCCACGTCCTCGTCACCGGCGGCAGCCGCGGCATAGGCAAGGCCCTGGTGGAGGAGCTCTATGCGCGCGGCGCCGGCAAGGTCTACGCCACGGCCCGCGACCCGCGCGACGTGACGCACGCCGACGCGGTCCCGCTGGCTCTGGAGGTCACCGACCCGGCTTCCGTGGCGGCGGCCGCCGAGCGGGCGCAGGACGTCACCGTGCTGATCAACAACGCCGGCGCCTCGGTCGGCGCGTCGTTCCTGGACTCCCCGGTGGAGGACGTACGCCGGGAGTTCGAGACCAACTTCTACGGCCCGCTCCTGGTCACCCGCGCCCTGGTGCCGGTGATCGAGCGCAACGGCGGCGGCCACCTCCTCAACGTGCACTCCGTGCTCTCCTGGATCGCCCTCGGCGGCTCCTACAGTGCCTCCAAGGCGGCCCTGTGGTCGCAGACCAACTCCCTGCGCCTGGAGCTGCACCCGCGCGGCATCGCCGTCACCGGACTGCATGTCGGCTACGTGGACACCGACCTCGCGGCCGGCGTCGACGCACCCAAGTCCGACCCCCGCGACATCGCCGCACTCGCCCTCGACGGCGTCGAGGCGGGCGCGTACGAGGTGCTCGCCGACGACATCTCACGGCAGGTCAAGGCGGGCCTGGCCGGCGACCTGGCAGGGCTCTACGCCCAGCTGGCGAAGTGACCCGGCGAGCGGCAGGAGCCGGCGAGATGTCCAGCCACGAGTCACGCCCCACCATCGAGATCCCGGGGACCACCAGCCACTCCATCGCCCCGCGCGCGGGAGGGCACGGCCACGAGGGAGCACTGCGCTACCTCAGGGCCGGCACCGGCGCACCCCTCGTCCTGCTGCACACCGTACGCACCCAGGCCGAGCACTTCCGCCACCTCATCCCGCTCGTCGCGGAGCACTACACCGTGTACGCCCTCGACCTGCCGGGGATGGGCCACTCCGAGATCGTGCCCGGGGCGTCCTACGACGAGCCGGCCATGCGCGCCGGTGTCCGCCGGCTCCTCACCGGACTCGACCTCCACGATGTGACCCTGGCGGGGGAGTCCATGGGGGCGGTGCTCGCCCTGACCACCGCGGCCGACCTCCCGGAGCGGGTACGGCGTGTCGTCGCGGTCAACTCCTACGACTTCCGTGGTGGGATCGCCCGGTCCGGCCTCCTCGCCCGTGTGGTGGTGAGCGGAGTGCTGGCGCCCGGGCTGGGCCCGCTGATCGCGGGAGTGGAGCCGAGGTCCGCCCTCGGCAGGATCCTCCGGGGCGGCCTCGGCGACCGGAGCGCACTGCGGGAGGACTACGTGGACGAACTCCTCCGGGTCGGCGGCCGCCCCGGCTACCCGTCCGTCGCCCGAGCCGTGTACCAGGCCCTGCCCACCCTCATCGCGGCCCGCTCGCGCTACCCCGAGGTCAAGGCACCTGTGCACCTCGTCTACGGCGAGCATGACTGGTCCCGGCCCTCGGACCGGGCGGCGAACCAGCGGCTGCTGCCGGACGCCGCCTTCACGCAGGTGCCGCGGGCGGGCCACTTCCTCGCCCTCGAACGGCCCGACGTACTGGCCGACTTGCTGAACGCGGTGGCGTGACAGCTCGGCCCCGTTGATGCCGCTGCCGCACTTGCCTACCAGGAAGGCAGGGGATGACTTTCCATGTAGGAAAGTCAAATGGGGAGGGCACGGGGGAACATGAGCGCACCGATCGATGCCGAACAGGCATGGCAGGACCTGCAGCGCATCCGTGTGCCGCAGGAGCGGGTGTACGACGAGGTCGAGCGGTCCGCCGCCGGCAGTTCGGGGTCTTTGTGGGCCACGGCCGCGCTCATGTGGCTGCTTCTGGCCGCTCTGGGCCTGGACCTGCCCGGCTGGGGCGTGGGGATGGCCATGGCGGTCTACGTCGCCCTGCTGAGTGCCGTGGCCGTGCTCCACAACCGGCGCAGCAGGGTGCGCCTGCACCACACCCGGTGCACACGACGGATGTTCGCCTCATTCGTCGCGGGGGCGGTGGTGACCGGCGGGACGGTCCTGTTGTCCGGCCGGCTGGTCGACTCGCTGCCGCCGATGCACGCCGGTCTGATCCAGGCCACGGTCTCGGCGACGGTCTTCGTGCTGTTCGTCGGGCCGACGAGCCGCTGGGCCGCCGGGTCGGCGCGGGACCGCCGGACGTCGGCGACGGACACGGAAGCGGCCGACGCGGAGGCGGACCGATGAGCACCCCCGCCGGCTTCGACGAACTGATCCACCCTGCCACCCGGCTCTCGGTCGTCGCGCTGCTCGCCGCCACCGAATGGGCGGACTTCGCGTTCGTACGCGACAGCCTCTCGCTCAGCGACTCCGCGCTCTCCAAGCAGCTGCACACCCTGCAGGAAGCGGGATACCTGGAGCTTCACAAGGAAGGCGGCGGACGCAAGCGGCGCACCAGAGTGCGGCTGACGGACCACGGCCGCACCGCGTTCGAAGGGCACGTCTGCGCACTGCGGTCGATCGTCGAGGGTGCCACCGGTCCTGCCGCCTCCACCGAGGCACCGCCCTCACGGCGGCAGACCTCGGAGGCAGCACGATGACACCGACACGCGCACCCCGCCGGCCTGTCGTCCGTGCACGCGACGTGACGATGACCTACGGGGACATCGACGTCCTCCACGGTGTCGACCTGGACGTCCACCGCGGTGAGGTCCTCGCGCTCCTCGGCCCCAACGGCGCGGGGAAGACCACCACGGTCGAGATCCTGGAGGGTTTCCGGCGGCGCTCCACCGGCGAGGTGAGCGTCCTGGGTGCGGACCCGGAGCGGGGCGACGACGCGTGGCGCGGCCGGATCGGACTGGTCCTGCAGTCCTGGCGCGACCACCGTCGCTGGCGGGTCGCCGAGCTGCTCACCCACTTCGCCACGTACTACCCCGACCCTCGTGACCCGGCCGAACTACTGGCCCTGGTCGGTCTGGCCGAGCAGGCCGGCCGGCAGGTCGACCGGCTGTCCGGCGGCCAGCGCCGACGACTGGACGTCGCGCTCGGCATCGTCGGCCGCCCCGAGCTCCTCTTCCTGGACGAGCCGACCACCGGCTTCGATCCCCAGGCGCGGCACGAGTTCCACGGCCTGGTCGAACGGCTGGCCCGCGACGAGGGTGCAACCTGCTCGTGGACTGGCCCGTCTACCTCGCGCCGTGGATCGACGACCTCGTTCCCGGCAGTGCGCAGGCAGCCATGCATGGCGCAGGCGTGATCGAGATCGTGGCCGGGATCGCCGTCGCGCTCGCTCCCCGCTTCGGGGCCTGGCTGGTGGCCGGCTGGCTGGTCGGCATCATCGTCAACCTCCTGACGGTCCCCGGCCACTACGACATCGCACTGCGCGACTTCGGCCTCCTCCTGGCCGCGGTCGCCCTCGCACGGCTTGCCGAGCGCTATCACCGCGCACGGCGGCATGGTCCCGGCGCGACCGCCGTCGAGTGACGTGCCCGGTGCGAGGAAGCCGCGTCGGACGCGCGGACCGCCCAGGCCCATCTGGGCGGGGGCGGGGCGATCTGCCGACGACAGCGAGCGCCCCCGTCTGCCGACGGGGGCGCTCGCGTCCTTCACTTGTTTCACTTCCGGGGGGTGCTCCCCACCACGCCTCCGCCTCCGCCTTCGCGGCCCGTCAGGCGTGAGCGTGCCCGCGCCGGTGTCCGCGGTTCGTGAACAGCCGGTACAGCGCGAGGAGGATGACGGACCCGACAATGGCCGCGATCCAGGTGGAAAGATCGAAGAAGCCGTCGATCGAGTCGACTCCGAATATCACCTTGCCGAGGAATCCTCCGAGCAGACCTCCGGCGATACCGATGAGCATGGTGACGATGATTCCACCCGGGTCCTTGCCCGGCATGAGCGCCTTGGCCACAGCCCCGGCGAGCAGACCGATAGCTATCCACGCGATGATGCTCATGGCAGTGATTCTCCCTTGCGTTCGATTCGCCAGACGTGTTTCCAAGGAAGGCGCCGTCAAACGGAAGTCATCGCCAGTTCCTCGGGTGCGCTGCCCGGGGATGGGGCTGGAGGCGGTCCGACCGCGATGATCACCCGCCTTCCCGTGACCTCTCCGGCCGCCCATTTTGTTCGAATCATTGGGAACGCGCACCGGAGATTCCACACCACTCCGTCCGCTCGCATGAAAGTCTTCTTTCGGGGGACGAGCAGATCCCATTGACGGTGTTCGTCACTCGAACCGAAAGGCCGATCAAGGCTTTCCCGAAGAAGGGGGCGACCGCAGGCAGTACATTCGCGGACGCAGGAAAGGGGCACGCTTCGGCGTCGCGTAGCAAGGCCGGGCGGGCTGTGGCTCCTGCCGGCCTCGTCAGTCGCCGGCCTCCGCCGTGTCGGGGGCCGCGCTCATGGGGATCCAGCCCTGCGGGTTCCGGTACCAGTACTGCGTCAGCCCCTCGATGCTGGTGGTGCGGAACGGACGGCCGTGGTCGTCGATCTGCACGGTGCCGGTGCGACCCTGGGAGGACCAGTCGAGTTCGAGGTACCAGTCGCAGGTACAGGACTCGGTCTGCGCGGAGACCAGCAGGACCTCGGGCTTCCGCAGGGACACCTGATAGGGGAAGCCGATCGCGGGACCCGGCCTGTCCGGGTCGTTGCTCGGCACGGAACGGGCCAGCGGCCGGCCCTCGTCGAGGTCCACGGAGAAGTGGCGGGGGATGAGGATGGCGCCGCAGCCTTCGTACGTGGAGTAGGCGATGCCCCGGTCGGCGGCGGGCATGCTGCGGTCGACCACGCGGACACGCAGCGCCTCCAGCACGACGGCGCCGGAGCCGCGTCCCTGCACCGAGATCCGCAGATCGGTGGTGCGCCCGTGCACCGCCCCCTGGGACGCGGCCCACACCGCGGCGTCCGTCGGGGACGGCGGCGGTGGGACCTGCTGCGGGGGCTTGGCGATGACGTAGTCATGGGCGCACTCGTGCTGCCAGAGCTGGGAGTCGGCCGTCCAGGTGAGGGGGACCTTCGGCGGGAGCGGGTCGGCGCTCGCCCGGGTCCTCTGCGAGCCGCCCTCGCCGCGCGGGGCCGGCTCCGAGGGCTCCGGTGTGGTGCGGGCGGATGCCGGCGAATCGTGATCACCGGCGGGGGGCGCGGCAGCGGATCGCGGGCCGCCGTCGCGGTGCGGGGCCGAGACGGGGAGCTTCGGTGCGGTGCGGGCGGAAGCCGACGCCTCGCCGTCACCCGAGGGGTGTCCGGCGGCGGATGAGGCGAGGCCGGCGAACGTGAGGGCCAGTGAGGCGGCCAGTGCCAGCGACCGCGCGGGCCGGCGCCGGGGGCGCCCGGCACGCGGCTGCCTCTCGGCCGGTGCGGCAGGCTCGGGTGCCCTGCCCGCCGGATCGCTGTCGGGCGCGCGTGCGGCGGAGGCGGCAGCAGCGGTGTCGTGGGGCGCCGAGGTCGCGGTGCGGGGGCCGTGAGGCGCGGAGCCGGCGGCGGCCGCATGCGTGGTGTCGCCGGGCTCGGATGCGGCCGATGCCGTGGCGCGGGTGGCGCGGGTGGCGCGGGTGGCGCGGGTGGCGCGGGTGGCGCGGGTGGCGCGGGGCGGGGGTGTCCTCCGCCCTTCGGATGCGCGTGAGCGTTGCCGCGCCGCGACGGCCAGGATCCACCGGCGGTGCAACTCCACGCGTTCCTGGGGGGAGGCTCCGCAGAGCGCGGCGAACCGTTCGATCCCGTTGAAGTCCGTGGGAACGACCTCCCCCGCGCAGTAGCGGTGCAGCGTGGAGGCATGCATGCCCAGTCGCCGGGCCAGCACCGCGTAGCTGCGGTCCGTGCGCTCCTTCAGGCGCGTCAGCAGGAGCGCCAGCTCCGCTATGTCGTCGTGGATTGCATCCATGTCGTCGTACTCGCATCCATCCGTGTGCCCGTGCCGTCGTGTCCTGATCCGGGACGGCTTCCAGGCACTCTCCCTACCTGTACGCCCGAGCGGCAGGGACGGTTGCACGGCTGCGCCCGTCCTCTCGTCACAACCGCCCCCACCGGCAGTCGTGTGGGAGCCATGCCTGCCTCTCCGGCCGCGTCCGGCGCCCTCCGTCGGTGCTCGGTCAGGCGCCGAGCAGGGCGGTCTCCAGCTGGCGGCCTCAGCGCTGGGCGGCGGCCACGCACTCCTGCGTCCTGGGGCTCCAGGCGTCGCCGCGGTCCGACGACCTGTTCGGCGGCGACCGCGCCGGTGAAGTCACGGACCGGTACGGCGACCGAGTACAGGCCCGGTTCGGCCTCCTCGTCGACGACGGAGTGGCCGCGTCGCCGGTCAGTGCCAGCCGGCGCAGGAAGTCGTCCGGGTCGGCTCTCGGATGCGGTGTGTCGGTGCAGGCATCCGCCACCGGGCCGCAGACGGTCAAGGACAGGGCCGACGCCGCGGCGAAGCACCGCCCGGGTGGCAGCGGCAGCGACGCCAAGGCCACCGTCGCCGCCTGCTCCCAGAAGGTCCTCGGGGTCGCGGCCACGAAGGAGCCCGCGGACGGCAAGGTCGCCAGGTACCTCCTGCTCACCGTCCAGAACGCCGGCGACTAGAAGTGCAACCTCTACCGCTACCCCCTCGTAAGGCTCGGCGCCGGTCGCAACACGCCACGGCTCGCGTGATCAAGGAAAGCGATGCGCCCCCGGGGGGTACCTGTCACTCTCGCTCCGGGTCGGAGGCGTATGCCGCTCTGCTCGTCAACGGCCCCATGGACGAATACGAGGCCAAGAGCATCACGCTCAGCCTCCAGCGGAGCAAGGCCGGCAGCACCCGCGGGCAAGCCGATCGACGTCCCCATGCCCGTCCCGACGCTGTACGCCAATGACGTCCAGCGTGTCACCTACTGGACGACCGCTTCCGCTTCCGGTTGCGCCCTGGGTGGATCATGCCGCGGTGACGGACCCCGACCGGAACGGCTCCCCAGCGGCCGACCGGACGCTCCCGGTCCCGCTGCATGCGTGATCGGTAGACGCGTCCGCGTTCCGGGGTTTCCGTTCACCCGCCGACTGACGATCAGCGAAAGTTTCGTTGTGTCCATCGACCGTGAGTTCCTGCCCGGCGTCCACAGTGACGGGCGTCACGGAGTGGCTGTCACGTCGCCCGAGCCGGGCAGCCCGTCGACGTCGGCGGAACAGCGCTGCTGGCCTTGCCGCGTTCGAGTCGTCTGGTGTAGGCAGCGGGCAGTACGGCCGCCGCACTCGATGGCCGGCCGAGGTGAGGAGATACCGATGGGGTTCCAGGAGCGGTGGCAGAGCAGGCAGGACGAGCTTGCGGCTCGTGCGGAGGTCCGGGAGACCGCTGCTGTCGAGCAATGGAACGAGTTCGTGGAGCGGTTCCAGGGCCCCATCCTCGAACAGGCCCGCCTGGCTTTCGAACGCGGTGACGGCTGGTTCGAGACGGAGATCGACCAGCGCAGCTCAGGGAGCCTGAACCCCTACGGCAATACCGGACTGGACCTGGGCTCCCCGGCCGTGGCCAAGATCAAGCCGGACCAGAGCGCCGCGCCCCCCTCGCCGCGCAGCGACCTGCTCTCGCGCATCGAGGATGTCGGCTGGAAGCTGCACACCGCTCAGTACATCCACGTACAGCTGGGCGAGGAGTCGCGCGACAAGTGGCTGTCGTCGGGGCAACGCGTGGCGATCAAGGGGAAAATCGTCGGAATGTACCTGTTCGAGAGGGTGGCGCCGGCTCGCTGACCCCGAGGGTGCGCAGCGGCGCGTGAGCGGCTCGCGTCCGGGGTCGCCTCGCCGTGCGCCCGGCCCGGTGTTCACCGCTGCAAGGTGCTCGCCGCATCTGCGGCCCTGAGGAGGGCTGACCGAACTCCCTGCCGGTGACTGGATGCGGTCACCGGCAGTCGTGTTGTCTCGCGTCCCGCGCTCGGTCGACCGCGGAAGGAGCGCGCGGCGATTCGAAAAATTCGGCGTCGTTCACGAATCTTGCGTGAAGTATTGACGTCGGCTGTCGGTTCCCTATGATCCGATTGATCGACACTTCGCCCCTTGTTCGATATCACGCACGCGCCGGGCCTGCCCGCTCGCAGAGTGGGGCACTTCCGGGCGCGCGACCGCTGAAAGGCCGAGCCGCAGGGAGTACGTCGCTCATGGATATGTCATGCACGTGCCATTCCTGTACGCGTACTCCCGGTCGTCCGCACGCCCTGCGGTCATCACCGCGACCAGCTCCGCAAGACAGTCCGGACAGCCCGCTCCGACGGGACCGGCCGGAACCCCTCACTCGAGAATCAAGAGGTCGTCATGCGTAAAGCGAACTTCACCCGTAAACGTCTGTCCATGGTCCTGGCCGCCTCGGTCGCGGCCCTGGTCTCGACAGCGGCGTCGCTCGTCGCCAACCCCGCTCAGGCGGCCACCAACGCGTGCTCCCTTCCGTCGACGTACCGGTGGACCTCGACGGGCCCGTTGGCGCAGCCGGCGAACGGGTGGCGCTCGGTGAAGGACTTCACCACCGTGAGGTACAACGGAAAGCACCTGGTCTACGCGTCGAACGTGTCGGGAGACTCCTACGGCTCGATGCGGTTCAGTCCCTTCACGAACTGGTCGGACATGGCCTCGGCCGGCCAGGCCGGCATGAACCAGGCCGCGGTGGCGCCCACGCTGTTCTACTTCGCACCCAAGAACGTCTGGGTGCTGGCATACCAGTGGGGTGCGTGGCCCTTCATCTACCGCACGTCGAGCGACCCCACCAACCCCAACGGCTGGTCCGCGCCGAAGCCGCTGTTCACCGGCAGCATCTCCGGCTCCGGCACCGGTCCGATCGACCAGACCCTGATCGCCGACGGCCAGAACATGTACCTGTTCTTCGCCGGGGACAACGGCAAGATCTACCGGGCGAGCATGCCGCTCGGGAACTTCCCGGGCAGCTTCGGCTCGTCGTACACGACGATCATGAGTGACACGACGAAGAACCTGTTCGAGGCGCCGCAGGTCTACAAGGTCCAGGGGCAGAACCAGTACCTCATGATCGTCGAGGCGCGGGGCGCGACCGAGCAGCGGTTCTTCCGCTCGTTCACGGCCTCCAGCCTGAACGGTCCGTGGACCCCGCAGGCCGCCAGCGAGAACAACCCCTTCGCCGGCAAGGCCAACAGCGGCGCCACCTGGACCAACGACATCAGCCACGGCGACCTGGTCCGCAGCAACCCCGACCAGACCATGACCATCGACCCCTGCAACCTGCAGCTGCTCTACCAGGGGAAGTCCCCCTCCGCGAGCGGCCCCTACAACCAACTGCCCTGGCGGCCCGGTGTCCTCACCCTGCGGCGCTGATCCGTCCCGTCCAGGACGTCGATGAACGAGTGCCTGACCGGTTCATCCACGTCAGGCACTCTCCGTCCGCTCAACCATGGTGTGTGGCTGCGCAGATGCTCCGGGACACGCGGGGCGGGACGTCGGTGACGCGCGTCCACGCTCGTGAAAGCAGGATGCTCGCGCGGGCATCGTCGGGAGCGTGCGGCCCATGTCGAGTCCGGAGTCAGACAGGGGTGGAGGCTTGCGGTCACACCGTCAGCCCCCTGAACCACTGAGCTCGTATCCTCCCGTCACGCCGCTTCTCGCGGTGGGACGCGTGGTGCTCGGGGCCGGCCGCGGTGACGAGACGACCCTCTCGTGCCTCTCCTCACCTCGGAGCCACTCGATGCCCCTGCCGCTGTATCTGCTCGCCGTGGCGGTCTTCGCCATGGGTACCTCGGAGTCCATGCCGGCCGTCCTGTTGCCGGACATCGCCTCGGATCTCGACGTCGCGATCGGGACGACGGGCATCCTCACCTCGCGTTCGCCGTCGGCTTGGTAGTCGGCGCCCCCTGGTGGCCGCGCTCGCCCGCACCTGGCCCCAGCGCACCGGCCTTCTCGGGTTCGTCCTCGCCTGCGCGGCAGCCCACGTAGTGGGTGCCCTCACCCCGAGCTTTCCCGTCCTGGTCGCCACCGGGTGGTCGCCGCGCTCGCGAACGCGGGGTTCCTCGCCGTGGCCCTGACGGCCGCCGCCACGCTGGTCCCGCCCGACAGGAAGGGCCGCGCGCCGACCGTGCTGCCGTCGGGGACGACGGTGGCCACGATCGCCGGCGTTCCTGGCGGGTCGCTGCTCGGGACGTGGCTCGGCCGGCGTGCCACGTTCTGGGCTGTCGCCGCTCTCTGCCTGCCGGCCGCTCTCGGCATCCTGAAGGGCATCCCGGCAGGAGGTCACGAGACCGTGGCGACCGGCACACCGGCCCTGCGAGCGGAACCCGCCAGCTCACCAGGCAGCCGCTGATCCTGGTGATGCTGCTCGGCGCGCTGGTCAACGCTGACACCTTCGCCGGCCTCACCTTCCTCGCTCCCCTGGTGACGGACAGCGCCGGACCGGGCGAGCTGTGGATCCCCGTCACCCTGGTGCTGTTCGGTGCGGGCTCCTTCGTAGGCGTCACCGTCGCCGGGCGGCTGCCCGACCGACATCCCGGTCCTGTCATCGCCGTCGGCGGCGCGTAGTCGCTCATCGGCTGGCCGGCCCTGGCGCTGCCGGCCGACGAGCCGGTCGCCCTGTGCGTCCTCGTGTTCGTCCAGGGCGCGTTGTCGTTCGCGGTGGGCGGCACCCTGATCACACGCGTCCTCCACGAGGCCGCGGGAGCCCCCCACCATGGCCGGCTCGTATGCGACCGCCGCACTCACCATGGGTGCCGCGGTCGGCCCCGTCATCGCCGCGGCCACCCTCGGCACCAGTGCCGGGCCCCCGGGCCGCTCTGGGCGAGCGGACTGCTCGTGGCGGTCGCGCTGCTCACCGCGGTTGCCCGCTTCACCGCCATCACGGCCGGCCGGAGCGCAGAGGTGTCCCGGTGACAAGCGTCGAACGCAGGGGCCGACACTGCTTCAGGTCAACGTGGTTGTGCGGCGCGCCCGGGGAGCGCCTTGTGCGCCGACGCCGCGATCATCCGCCTCCCAGGGCGCCCCGGGCGCCGGCAACTGCGCGGCGTTCGGCGAATTACCATGTGGGGGCGTGTGCGCATCGGTGCGGGGGAGGACGTCGTGGCCGTCTACGAGCTCAGGAACCGTCTGGTCGTCGGCATCGCCTCCAGTGCCTTGTTCGACCTGGCGGAGGCGGACTCCGTCTTCCGCGATCAGGGTGAAGACGCCTATCGCTCCTACCAGGAGGAGCACGTGGACGACACGCTCGGGAAGGGGGTCGCCTTCCCCTTCATCCGCAGGCTGTTGTCCCTGAACGACCTCTCACCCGAGGACCCGCTGGTCGAGGTCATCATCCTGTCCCGCAACGATCCCGACACCGGACTGCGGGTCATGCGGTCGATCCAGAGCCACAACCTGCCGATCAGCCGGGCGATCTTCATGCAGGGCCGTTCGCCGTACCGCTTCATGCCTGCCCTGAACATGTCGCTGTTCCTGTCCGCGAACGAGGACGACGTCCGCGAGGCCGTCGCGCTCGGGCTGCCCGCCGGGCGCGTGATCGGTCCGGCCGTGGCGGATATGGGCGACGACCAGGATCTGCGGATCGCCTTCGACTTCGACGGAGTCCTGGCCGACGATGCTTCGGAACAGGTCTACCAGGCCGACGGCATCGAGGGCTTCCGCTTCCACGAGACGGCGAACGCCGCCACCCCGCACGACCCGGGCCCGCTGCGTGACTTCCTCGCAGGCGTGAACACGCTCCAGCGGCGGGAGGAGGAGCGACGGGCAGGGGACGCCGGCTACACGAGCCGCGTCCACGTCTCCCTCGTCACGGCCCGCGACGCACCCGCCCACGAACGGTCGGTGCGCAGCCTGAAGAACTGGGGCGTGACCGTCAACAACGCCTTCTTCCTCGGCGGCATAGACAAGAGCGCGATCATGGAAATTCTGAGGCCCCACATCTTCTTCGACGACCAGGTGGGCCACCTGACCGGCACCGCCCGCAGCACACCCAGCGTGCATGTGCCGTTCGGCAAGATCAACGCACCGGACGGTCCGATGCCTGGACAACCGCAGCCCTGAGCCTCGGCCCCGGCGCGCGACCTCCACGCCTTGGCCGCCGAGGTCCCGCGCCGGGGCTGAGACCCTTGTCCCACCGTCGATTCGGCGGCGATCATGGCCGCGTGCATCAGCGCGAGAGACTCCACGAACTGCTCCCGAGCGCCGGACTGACGGTCGTCGAGGACATGCGCCCGGGAAGCCTGTTCCCGCCGGAGGCCTGCTGGCGCATCGCCCGAGGGGTCGCTGCGCCGGACGGTGCCGAGCGGGAGACGCTCGACGCCGGGTGGTGGCGCCGACTCGCGGACGCCGACGGCGAGTTCCTGGTGGCCGTCCTCGGACACAGGATCGGCGGCAACGATGCGTGGTGGACCCGCGTCCGTTACGACGGCGTCGGTGTGCCGGGGCTGACCGGGGACCCCGGGTTCGTGGCGCTCTCCCTCGACGGGCGGGTGCTGCTCGCGGAGGTGCCCGGCGCGGACGGCTCCCGGGTGACCGCGCTGGACCGGCTGCCCGAGCGGCTGGAGGAGGCCGCCGCGGCCGCCGGGCGCGAGACGGAGGCCGAGCGCGCCGACGTGTGGGCAGCGGTGCCCGGCCGGCCCGCGTGGCCCCTGCACTGGGCCGAGGGCATCGGGTCCAATCCGGCCGCGCCGGACGACCTGCTGATCCGGCTGCTGGATGTCACGAACGGCTTCCTGCACAGCTGCGAGCGGCCCGCCGTTCTCGACGCCGCCGTCTCACACCCCGATCCACGGGTGCGCGCGAGGACAGCCGACACCTTCCGGCCCAGGCTCACGTCCGATCAGTGGATTCGCCTCGTCCGCGCCGAACCCTCGCCGAGCCGGCGCGTGCTCTGGGCCGAGCATGCCTGCGAGTGGGGTGCCGAACTCCCCGAGGACCTGTACGAGGAGTTCCTCACCGGCCCGTCCCGCGCTCTGGCCGCCGCGTTTCCGGGACTCCACGCCAAGCATCTCCCGAGCCTCGCGGCCGATGACGATCCCCGGGTGCGGGCGGCTGTCTGCGCCCGGTGGGACGACCTGGCCGCGCCCCTGCGGGAGCGGCTGCTGGCCGACACCGACGACACGGTGCGTACGGCGGCGCTGCTCGCCCACCACACGGGCGTCCCCATGCCGCGCGAGATCTTCGCCGCGCTGCCCGACCCGCGCCGGGCGCTCGAACGGTGCCGCCTCGCACCCGAGTTGGAGGCGGAGCTGGTGCGGGACGCGGAGGCGCAGGCCCGCCGGGCCCTGGCCGCCAACCCCGGTCTGAGCGCCCACGGAGTCGCCGTACTGGCGGAGGACCCGCAGGATGACATCCGCTCCGCGGTGGCGGTGCGCCCCGACCTGACCGAGGAGCAACGTGCCGCGGTGCGCCACGACTTCGACCCGAGGCTGATGTCCCACACCCTGCCGTGGGTGCGCGACCTGCACGGTGACGCCGACGCGATGCGCCGTCTCTCCGCGTCGTCCCACCCGCTGGTCCGCCGCAGTGTGGCGCGGGCCCGGCACCTCCCGCCGGATGTGGTGAAGCTCCTGGCACGGGACGAGGACCGTGCGGTTCGTCTGTTCCTCGCCGAATCGTGCGACGACGCGCCGGCGGACCTGCTGCTGGAGGTCTGGCGCTGGTGGGACGGCAGCTTCACCCACCCCGGCCGCCCCCGCAGCCACCCCAACTTCCCCCGTACGGGCCTGCTGCGCCACGCAGGCGACCTCAGCGGGCGAATGCGCCGCCTGGCCCTGGACGACCCGGAGTCGACACCAGCAGACGTCGCACGTCTGGCACGGGACCCCGAAGCAGAGGTGCGCCGCCGCGCGGCTGAGGACCCCCGGCTGTCACCGGCCGACGCGGTGCGGCTCCTGAACGACCCCGAGTCCTCCATCCGCGACGACGCGACGCGCAACCCCGGGCTGCCCGCCCGTGTCCTGGCCGGGCTGCTGCACGACCGCGACACGGCACGCACGGCGGTCACCAACCCGGCGATCCCGGTCCCCGTCCTGTACCGCATCCTGGCCGCGGCCGCCGTGGCAGCTCCGTGACCGACGGGCGATCGGACGGGGGGCTTGAGGAAGCACACGTGCGGCACCGGCCGAGGCGGCAAAAAGGGTTCGCGACGTCGGTCGAGCGGATGACAGGGTGCGGTGCATGGCACCCCAGTACGAGATCCGCGCGGACTACGACGCCGACACGATCGTCGTCCATCAGGCATACGCGCCCGCCATAGCCGACGCGGCGCTGCGAGCCGGCCGCTTCGTGGCGCCGTTCTCGTTCCGCCGGATGACATGGATCAAGCCCTCGTTCCTGTGGCTCATGCACCGCAGCAACTGGGCTCGCAAACCCGGCCAGGAGCGCGTGCTCGCCGTGCGGATGCCCCGGCAGGGCTGGGAGGAGGCCCTGTCCCGGGCCGTGCTCACCACCGCCGATCCGGCAGATGTCGCCCGGGCGGCCGTACACGTGCAGTGGGACCCGGAACGCTCGTCGCGCGGAGCGGCCCTGAACCACTACAGCATTCAGGTCGGCATAGGCCGCGACCTCATCCGCACGTTCAACGACGACTGGATCGTCAGCCTCACGGACCTCACGCCCCAGGTCCGCAAAGCCGCGGCACTGACGCAGACAGGACACGCCACCAAGGCCCGGCGGCTGTTCCCCGTGGAGCGGGTGTATCCCCTGCCGCAGCACCTGGAACGCCTCCTGTCCCCGGGCGGATGACGACCGGCCGCCGGGGGGAGTGGCTGCCCCCGCCGCTCCCAGGGCTCCCAGCCCTTGCCCAACCGGCCTACTCGCCCGCCTGCGGCATGGCCGCCCGCTGATCGAGCCTGCGCAGTGCCATGTCTCCCCACTGGAGGTTGTCCCGTTCGAAGGACATCCCGCGCAGCAGGGTGAGGTAGGGGCCGATACGTTCCGCCTCGGCGAAGTACGCCTCCTCCGAGCGCCCGTCGAGGAGACGCAGACGGAGTCTCTCGTAGCGGGCGAGCTTGGCCGTCGCCCACTCCATGCGCTCGGTGACGGCGTGCCGTACGGCATCGAGGTCGCCCGCGTCCAGACACTGCACCTTCACCAGCAACTCGTCCCGGATCACCGCAGGTTTGCCCAGGGGCTCGGCGGTGTAGGCGCGGACGGCCTCCCGCCCCGCCTCCGTCAACGAGTACAACCGCTTGTTGGGACGGCGTTCCTGTTCGACCACACGGGCCGTGACCAGCCCGTCCGTCTCCATACGGTCCAGCTCTCGATAGAGCTGCTGAGGTGTCGACATCCAGAAGTTGGCGACCGTAGCGTCGAACGCCTTCGCGAGGTCGTACCCGGACGCCTCGCCCTCCAACAGTGCGGCCATGACCGCGTTCCGCAGTGCCATGGGCACACACGCTAACAGCAAGAGTGACTGATCAACGACATGAGTGTGACTCGTCCTCTTCCTATCCCCCTTCCCATGGACAGAGGCTGAGTCCAGCCTCTAGCCTCCTTCTCAGATATTCAATTAATTGTCTATAGGAGGCAGGCTCATGCACCCCTTCCGCAAGGCTGTCGAGAGCGACGACATGGACGCGGTGGCCGCTCTGCTGGCGGACGACGTCGTCTTCACCAGCCCGGTCGCCTTCCAGCCGTATGCGGGCAAGGCGATCACCGCCGCCATCCTGCGCGGGGTCGCCCGCGTCTTCGAGGACTTCACCTACGTCCGCGAGATCGCCAACCCCGACGGGCGCGACCATGCCCTCGTCTTCACCGCCACCGTCGCCGGCAAGAAGCTCCAGGGCTGCGACTTCCTGCACTTCGACGCACAGGGCCGCATCGACGAGTTCACGGTGATGGTGCGTCCGCTGTCGGCCGCGATGGCGCTGTCCGAGGCGATGGGTGCCCAGTTCGACCGGATCGCCAAGGAGGCGGCCGGCGAGTGACCCGCGGCGACCGGCCGCGGCGTGGCGACAGCGGGGGCGGGTGACACCCGCCCGACCGCCTGACGCTGCCCCTGGCCCGTCCGGACCACCGGCGTCGTTCTCGCGCAACGGCGTCGGCGTCGGTGTCGTCGACCGCGTACCGGTGCGGTCCCGCCGCGTCGGATTCGAGTCGAGATGCTCGTCCCCCGAACCGTCCGGCCCGCCGCGTGCCGAAGGCGCCGAGCGCCTCGATCGCCCGACGTGACCGGAGGGCCGACGCGGGTGTCGTGGACTGCACGTCTGTGGCCCCGGTCGGCGACACGCCGGCCGTCGAGCGGCCTCTCGGCTTCGGCGAACGGGCGCGGCGGGTCGTACGGGACCCGGCACCGCGCGGAGGAGGCGGCCATGGCCGGAAGGACCAGTCCGGCGGCCCCCGGACGGGGCCGAATGCTGACGCTCCGGTACAGATCTGGTAGGAGGAGACGGTGTACCCCGTTCCTGGACTCTGTTCCGTTCTGTACCGTTTCGTTCCGTGACGGACGGGCCTGTTCGCTCGCCCCGTCACCGTCGACCTGGTTCCGTCCTGGTTCCGCGTATGTGCGCAGAAGGAGAACTGTCGTGAGCGAACTTCCCGACCCGGCCGAGGCCGACCGCGCCCTGAAGGCCAAGCACAGGGCGATGTGGGCGCAGGGTGACTACCCCGCCGTGGCCGCCGAGATCATCCCCGAACTGGGTCCGATCCTGGTCGAGGCGTGCGGGCTGCGCGGCGGGAGCGGCCAGGGTGCTTCCGGCGCGGGAGGGCAGGCCGCGCGGGTGCTGGACGTGGCGGCCGGTTCCGGCAACGCGGCGATCCCCGCGGCGCTGGCCGGCGCGAGCGTGGTGGCGAGCGATCTGGCTCCGGAGCTGTTCGAGGCCGGACGGCGGCTCGCGGCGGAGCGGGGCGTCGAGGTGGAGTGGCGACAGGCCGACGCGGAGGCGTTGCCGTTCGAGGACGACGCGTTCGACACGGTCCTGTCCTGCGTCGGGGTCATGTTCGCCCCGCACCACCAGGCCGCCGCCGACGAACTGGTCCGCGTCTGCCGTCCTGGAGGCACGATCGGCCTGCTCAGCTGGACGCCCGAGGGCTTCCTCGGCCAGATGCTCGCCACCATGAAGCCCTACATGCCGCCGCCCCCGCCCGGTGCGCAGCCCCCGCCCCTGTGGGGGGACGAGGCGCACGTCCGCGCGCTGCTCGGCGATCGGGTCACGGACGTCGAGGCACGCAAGCAGACGGTGCTGGTCGACCGTTTCAAGAGCCCCGAGGAGTTCCGCGACTACTTCAAGGCGCGGTACGGTCCGACCATCGCGGCCTACCGGGCCGTCGCCGACGACCCAGCCCGCACGGCCGCACTGGACCGGGACCTCGCCGAACTCGCCCAGCGGCACGACCAAGGGGCGGGCAGCACGGTCATGGAGTGGGAGTACCTGCTGTTCACCGCCCGCACGGTGTGACCGTCTGACGACACGTGAGAATGAGCGCCGCGGCGGTCCCAGGGCCGTCGCGGCATCCGTCCAAGCGCCGCCCTTGTCTTGACCGAATCCAGTGCCTGGTACATGGTCTCGGTGGTGAACCGATAGGCCCGGCGCAGCCGTTCGAGACAGGGCGAGGCTTCCCTCGGCTCGAAGCATGCGTGGAAGTCGGGCGCGGAGCCCGTCCGTGCGCGGTCCGTCGTACGCCGCCTCCCTGATGACGCGCTGCCGCACGGGATACTCGGCGGGCTCGTCCTGGGATTCCCGCGGTGCCGGCATGGCTTCGCCGGCCGTTTTCCCCCTTGGAATCCGTCGCGCAATCCCTGGTGAAGCGGATCGTCGAGCCTGCTAGTCTTCGGCGTCTTGTCGCACACTCGTGCGCATACATCACGCCATTCACCACATCTGTTTTATGGGGGAATCCTGTCATGGCTCAGTCATCTCCACCTCCGTCAGGCGGCAACCCGTTCGCCCAGCAGCCCGCCGACGCCAATCCGTACGCACAGCAGCCCACCGCCGCCAATCCCTACGCGCAGCAGCCCACCGACGGCAACCCGTTCGCCCAGCAGCCCGGTGCCGCTGTGCCTCCCCCGGCCCCGTTCGCACCCCCGGTCGCGCAGGCCCGCAACAACCTCGCTCTGGGCCTGGTCGTCGCCGTCGTCACGGCTCTGGTCACTGCCGGTGTCTACGGCGGGATCATCGGCGCGACCGAGTACCAGATCGGCTACGCGGCCGTCGGTGTCGGCTTCGTCATCGGCTTCGCGTCGGGCAGGATCGGCGGCCCCAACCCGGTCCTGCCGGTGGTCAGCGCACTGCTGTCGCTGGGCGCGGTCTACCTGGGCCAGCTCATCGGCATCGCGATGATCGGAGCTGACGAAGTCGGTGTCTCCGCCACCTCGCTGTTCGTTGACCACTTCGACGTGCTGACCGAGGGTTGGAGCGAGACGGCGAGCCCGATGACCTTCCTGTTCCTCGCCCTCGGAGCGTTCGCCGCGTTCTCGGGCGCGAAGAAGGCTGCCGCCCGATAGCGGGACGTAAGCCGCGTGAGATCGCACCCCGTGCGCGAGTCCGCGCAGACGTGAAGGCTTCCTTCCGCTTCAAGTGATGCCGTACGCCACGTCGGACCGAGCAGTTTCGCCCCGCTGAGTGACTCAGCGGGGCGAAGTTCTTCCCGGTCGAGGAAGGTCAGGAGTCCCGGTCGGCCGGGATCCGCAGGCTCACTTCGTAGCCGCCTTCCGGGGTGGGACCCGATCGGAAGGTGCCGTCGAGGAGTTCGGCGCGCTCTCCGAGGCCGATCAGGCCCTGCCGGGAGCCGGGGAGGGGGAGTGACGGGCGGGTGGGTGGAGTGTTGGTGATGGTCACACCGAAGGTGGCGCGGTCGTCGGCGCTCCAGAGCCGTACGGTCGCACGGGCACCCGGGGCGTGTTTGCGGACGTTGGTGAGGGCCTCCTGGACGGTGCGGTAGAGGGTGCGCTGTGCGGTGGTGCCCACCTCCGGCGGGAGTTCGCCGGTCAGTTCGGTCTCGATGCCGCTGCTCGCGACGAGTTTGTGCAGGTCGGCGAGGGTGGGCTGCGGGGTGAGTTCCGTGGTCCGGCCCCCGGAGGCGCGCAGCAGGGTGACCATGTGCCGCAGTTCGTCGAGTGTGTCGACGCTCAGGGAACGGATGGTCTGCGCGCCCTCCCTGAACGCGGGGTCGGTGGCGGCGACCTGGAGGGCGCCGGCCTGGACGGCGATCAGGCTGACCTGGTGGGAGACGACGTCATGCATCTCTCGGGCGAGCTGGGCGCGTTCTTGCGCGAGCACGGCCTGGGAGTGCAGCAGGCGCTCGTGCTCGCGCGCCTCCTCGATCTCGACGATACGGCGGGCCAGGTCCCGGCGGGCCTGCACGAGCTGACCGAGCAGGACCGGGGCCGCGGCGGTGGCGAGCGTGTAGAAGAAATAGACCAGGGTCCAGGCGCGGTCGTGCGCGCTGAGGTCGTCCAGCGGCCATGGGGTGGCGGAGGCAACCGCGAACATCACGGCGCAGGAGACGAGCAGGCGGCGGTCACGGGAGCGTTCGGCAAGCGTGAAGAGGGCGGCGAACGGGGCGAACACGACGTCCAGCATGAGGCTGGCGGGAAGGGTGAGAAGGAAGACCGGAAGGGGGAAACGCCGACGCACCACGAGGGCGGCGCACGCCAGCGCGGCCATGCCCTGGGAGACGGGGGTGGAGTCCCCCAGGGAGAACACGACGTCCACGACGGCGATCGCGACGACCACGAGGTCGAGCACCGGATCCGGGATCCGTGCCCACCAGGCCCTGGCCGCGGTCATCGCCCGGGTCCCGACGACCGCCGCCCACCGTCGAGCAGCCCCGCCCGCTGGGCGAGCAGGGCCGCCTGCACCCTGCTGGCCACCCGCAGCTTGCTGAGGATCGCGCTGACATGGTCCTTGACCGTGCCCGCGCTGAGATGAACGAGCGTACCGATCTCCGAGTTGGACAGCCCCTCCGCGACCAGCACCAGAACCTCGCGCTCGCGTTCCGTGAGCCGGCCGATGCGGGCGGCGTCCTCGTCGTCGACGGCCGCGGCTCCCGGATGGCTCTGCCAGACGGCACGGGATGCCTTCGGTGACATCACGACCCCGCCCGCGGCCAGGGTTCGTACGAGCTGGGCGAGTTGGTCGGGCTCGGTGTCCTTGAGCAGGAAACCGGCCGCACCCGAGCGCAGCGCGGTGAGGATGTACTCGTCGGCGTCGAAGGTCGTCAGCATGGCCACCACCGGCGGCTTGGGAAGGGCCCGCAGCTGCCCCAGCACGGTCAGCCCGTCCACGTCCGGCATGCGGATGTCCAGCAGCACCACGTCGGGAGCTTCCCGCCGTACGGTGTCGACCGCCTCGGCGCCGACCGCGGTCGCGACGACGTCGATGTCGGCTGCCGCGTTCAGGATGAGTTTGAAGCCGGAGCGCACCAGCGCCTCGTCGTCGACCACCATGACCCGGATCACGTGCGCTCCGCCTCGTCGTAGTTGTGCGTACGCCGCGGGCCGTACGTCGCTGCTGATTGTCACAGGATCGACGGTAGAACGGGAATCACCCGCGGGGACGGGCCCGACGGACACTCCCGCCACCTGGGGGGTGCGTTCCCGTCGTACGGGGGAGTCGAGGCTGCCTGCCGCTGGAGATCACCCGTCGAGGCCCGGGTCGACCCTGACGCCCAGTGCGTCCTCCGCGCGAGACCGCAGGCCCTGACTTCCCTGGCCGCAAGCCTCCGACGCGGGAACGGAGGTGCCTTCGCCTGCCTTCTAGGCTGGAGCCGTGGACAACAGGCTCACGCACGAGGGAAGCGTCTTCATCAACCTCCGGCTCTACGCCCCAGATCCGAAGGATCACGGGTTTCGGTGGATAGACATCAAGCGGTTCGGGCTCGCTGCGGTCTCCCCGGACGTCGCGGACTCCGGGGATGCTGCGGTCTCGTGGACGACTCGGGGCTGCTTGCCGCACTCATCGGGCATGAGCGGTTCCGTGACGACTATGCAGGTGGGGGAGTGCTGCCGGACGGGGCTCGGCACGGGCCGTACTGGCTACGAGTGATCACCCCCGACCTCGACGAGCTGGTCAGTGAGGAGCATGCCGCTCGGATACTGCGGGAGTGGGTGGAGCCCCTCCTGGAGGTGTCCACCGAGCTGGAGTCCGACATGCGGCGCGAGGTTTTCGACCGCTTGGCGGTGGCCGATGCGCTCTACCACCTCAGCGAGCTGGGCGATGAGGCGCTTCATGACTGGGGGCGTGTGCACGACTGTTTCCACGAACTCGTGCTCATCGACCGGTCGGCGGGGCAACTCACCCTCGTCGTCGCGGCCGACGACTGAGCGAACCTGCTCGGGATGGGGTCGGTATGTGTGACGCACATAGGGGAGGACGGGGGACCGCACCGGGCAGCCACTACCGGAGGTGCGTCGCCGTCGCGCTACCGTTGATCACCGTCTCATCAGAGGCCAGGAGCTCATGACCGACGCGAACTCGGCCTGCGTCACCTTGCTGGTGCTCTACTCGCCCAGGCTTGAGGAATGCCGGCCCTTCTACCAGGGGCTCGGCCTGAGATTCACGGCGGAGCGACACGGTCAGGGGCCCGCGCACCATGCGGCCGTCCTGGGCGACGGCGTGGTCCTCGAGCTCTATCCGGCTCGCCCGGGCCGGCAGACCGACGCACCGCGTCTGGGCCTGGCGCGTTCTGGCTGTTCGGCCCCTGGGTCGTGGACCGGCTGGGCCGCTCGGTGAGCCGCCTGGCCGAGCGACCCGCCACGCTGCTTGCCGCCCGCCGCCTCAGCGACGACCCGCGCGCGGCCTGGCGCACCGTCAGCGGGCTGGTGCTGGCGGGGTTCGTGGCCGGGTTCTTCTCCATCAGCACGCTGAGCGCCGAGAGCGCGAGTCATCGGGGACAGGTCGCCGTGATCACCGCGAACGCCGCCGACGCCCGGAATGCGGCCACCGAGGCCCGCACGCTCCTGCGCGAGACGGGAGTGACGGCGACCGTAGCCGTGACGGGCGACAGCGACTACGAGAGCCTGCCCGGCGGCGTCCACGGCGTGACCGCCCAGGTCTCCGGCGGGCAGGCAACCATCGACACGGCCGTCACCGCACTGACCCCCCTCGGGTCGGGCAGGTATCCGCTCACGCAGGAGTACGTGTCCGCCGCCGACGACACCATCACCGCCCGTGTCGCCACCGTCAGCACCGCGACCCTGGTCGTGAGCTTCCTGGTCGCCGCAGCCGCCGCGGGCCTCACCTCGGCCGCGAACGTCCTGGACCGGCGCCGGGTGTACGGCCTGCTGAGGCTCGCCGGGACCCCCCGCTGAAGGTGCTGGACAGTGCCCGGACACGGGAGACCGTCATCCCGTTGGCCGTGCCGGCCGGCGGCACCACGGCGATGGGCGCCTTCGGTGCCATGCAGCTCAACAAGCTGGCGGGCACCACGATGAACACCTCCGGTGCCGTGCACCTGGTCATCTGCGGGGCTGTAGGCGCCCTTGCCATGATCGCCGCGATCGCCGGCAGCAGGCCGCTGCTGCGGAAGGTGACGGCGGGCCCGGTACGGACGGCAGACTGACCCCGCCCTCGCGAAGCCACCTCGCTCCGCGAGTGGCCCTGCCCCACACAGCGCCGCCCGCCGCCGCCCCGGCGACGGGGACCGGCGGCGGCCGCATCACTCCGCACGGCATGACGAAGAACGCGTTCGGGCCGGGCGGGGCCGGGCCGACGGCTCAGCAGGCGATGACGTACCAGACCGGGGTCCAGAACACGTCGTTCTTGGCGGGAGCGTCGATGGAGAACATCCAGGTGCCGTTCGCGTCGTAGAAGTGCGCCCTGGTTCCCGGGGTCTGGTTGTTGTGGAGGGAGCCCCAGCCCACGAGGTTGGGCAGGGTGTACGTCGTACTGCACACGGTGTAGTCGAATCTGTTGCCGTTCCCGCCCTTTCCGCACACGTAGTAGTAGGCGCAGTTCAGCGGGGCGGCGAGCGTTCCGGCCCCGGCCTCACCCGGTACGACGGCGTTCTTCATCTGGGCCGCCGTCAGCGACGGCTGACGGGCTTCCTCGGACGTGAGGATGCCGGTGGCCGCCGCGACTCGGCCGGTGTGGGCGGCGGCCGTACCGTCGAGCCCGAACGTCGAGGTCGCGATCGCCGCTGCCGCGAACAGCGTCGCCGTCAACTTGCGTACGTTCATGTGAAGTTCCCTCCCTCTACCGTCAACTCCCGCTCCAGGTAAGGCGGTCGACGGGCCTTCACCTTCGGACACCGAGGCCGAACAGACAACCCCTGAGCACGTGACGCGACTGTCGGGCGAGCACTGGAGGGACACCACGGACGAACAGGAGCGCACCGCAGGCCGGGTACCGCTGCGTGCCGGACCACGTCAAGGGGCCGTCCCGGACCGTCGATCGGCATGCCCGGCGACTCACGAACCGGGCGTTGTCGGCTCGCATTGTCGGGCGGTGAGGCGGTGTACGCCTCCTCGAAGACCTTAAAAGGTGAATTACCTTCTTTTGTGCGAGATTGGTGCTTTGTGGGGGCAATCGAATCCGCGGCGTGCAGCGTACGGAGTGCAACGTACGGCGCGCGGCCCCGATCGAGGGCCGCTGAGCGCGGTACACACCCGCCGTCGGCCGCTGTGCGGCACACATCCCCAGGTGGAACGAGGTGACAGCGGTGAACGCGTCCTACCAGAACGGAAGCCCGAGATTCCTCAGCAAGCCGAAGATGCCGAAGCTGGACAGCGGCCTGCCCAGCATCGTCTACGCCCAGGCCTCACCCCGCTCCATCGGAGGGACCTCGCTCTTCGAAGCAGGGCCCGCCACCGAGCGTACGGCGCAGTCGGTCCAGTCGGAGGTTCGCGTGGTGGAGGAGGCCGCGCGGCAACTGCGTGAGGCCGGGTTCACGGTGTTCCGCGAGGCCGGACGTGCCCGGGGCGGCCCGGCCGAACTCGCACCGGAGGCGACACTCAACATATCCGGGCCTCCCGACCTCTACGAGCGCGCCTTCCACTGCTCGCTGCAGCCCGAGGAACGGCCGGTGCTCAAGGAGCACCAGCGGGAAGATCTCGCCACGTTCGTGGAGTGCCCCCAGACCGACATGCCGGGTTTCATCGACACGGCGGACACCGACTTCGCCAACGTCCTGGAGGGGGTCGCGATCGAGGAGCCTCGATTCTTCTTCGCGACCGCGCTGGCACCCACCACGGACTACTGGCACCTGGATGTCCCGGGCGACGTATCGCTGGGCTGCAACGCCGACAAGGCCCATCGCGCCGGCGTCACCGGCAAGAACGTCAAGGTGGTCATGACCGACTCGGGGCACTTCGCGCACCCGTTCTTCTCGGCGCGCGGCTACCGGGTGAGGCCCGTGGAGCTGGGGCCGGGCGCCACCGCGCCGGCCGACGACGAGAGCGGGCACGGCACCGCCGAATCCGCCAACATCTTCGCCGTCGCGCCGGACGTGGACTTCACGATGGTCAAGATGAGCTTCTTCAACACCATCGGGGCCTTCAACAGGGCCGTCGCGCTGAACCCCCAGGTGATCAGCAACAGCTGGGGGTCGAGCAAGCGGCGCCCCAACGAGTTTAGCGCGGCGGACCAGGTGATGGCCGCCGCGGTCGCGGTGGCCGTCGCCGCCGGCATCGTCGTGGTCTTCTCCGCGGGCAACAGCCATTTCGGCTTTCCAGGGCAGCATCCCGACGTCATCTCCGCCGGTGGGGTCTTCATGTCGCCCGACGGGGCCCTGCGCGCGTCGGACTACTCCAGCGGCTTCGCCAGTGAGATCTTCCCCGGCCGCAATGCGCCCGACCTGTGCGGTCTCGTCGGCATGCTGCCCAGGGCCGCCTACATCCTGCTCCCGGTCCAGCCGAACGACGACATCGACCGCGACCTCGCCGGGGACAACCATCCCGACGGGGACGAGACCCTGGCCGACGACGGCTGGGCCGCCATCAGCGGGACCTCCGCCGCCGCTCCCCAGATCGCCGGTGTCTGCGCTCTGGTGAAGGAAGCCGCCCCCCACCTGAACCCGGCCCAGGTCCGGGACGTCCTGCGCAGCACGGCCCGTGATGTGGCCGCGGGCCGCTGCTTCCTCCGGCCGGGTATGGGGCACTTCGCTGTCCCGGGCCCCGACCTGGCGACGGGAACGGGTCTTGTCGACGCGCAGGCCGCCGTCACACGCGCCCGCCTGCTGTAGCGGCCCGCGCCGTGTCCAAGGGCCGACAGCAGGACCTCCTGTCCGCGCTGGTCGTCCTCCGTTCGGCAGGGGAGGAGGCGACCACGGACGGACTGACCGCCGACCGCGTCCACCGGTTCGTCCCCTCCCCGGATGCCGTCCGGACCGTCAGCCGCTGGTTCACCGCGCGGGGTTTCGAGGTCGGTGACGCGGTAGGCATCTCCTTCGCGCTCACCGGCCCTCGTTCCCTGTTCCACGACACCTTCGGACTCCCGGAGGACGCCCCTCGACCGACGGCGCTCCCCACCGACGCCCTGCCCGGGGACGTGGCCCGGTATGTCAGCGAGATCACCTTCGCCGCGCCCCCGGACTTCGGCCCGGCCCACCCCTGAGAACTCGGAGACACCCGCGGTCCACACCACCGGCCCCCACCCCGTGTCCTGCGACCGGTGGGTGACGCACCGCGCCCTGCACGGCGACCGCGGCACACCAACAGGAGGCACCTGTGGCACAGATACGCATAGCGACGTTCAACCTGGAGAACTTCGACGAGCCGGCCCCGGACAAGCCCCCGTCGCTGGCCGACCGGATCGCGCTGATGAAGCCGCAGATCACTCGGCTGCGGGCGGACATCGCCTGCTTCCAGGAGGTGCACGGTCAGGAACGTCCCGGCCAGCCGCGTGACCTGCTCGCGCTGAAGGAGCTGCTGGCCGGGACCAACCTCGACGGCGCGTCCCTGACCAGCACCAAGCCCGCGAACGACGCGGTCTTCGACCTGCGCAACCTGGTCATCGCCACCCACCTGCCGGTCATCAAGCACCAGCAGCTGAAGAACGACCTGGTCAACGAGCCGCGCTACCAACGGCTCACCGCGAAGCCCCCGGACGCCGCGCCGGTCGCCATCGGCATCGAGCGCCCGATCCTGCACGCGCAGATCGACATCGACCACGAGGCGCCCGGCCGACTGCTGCACATCATCAACGTGCACCTCAAGTCCAAGCTCCCCAGCGACATCCCGGGGCAGCTCACCGGCCCCTTCATGGACATCTGGCGCAGCGCCGACAGCTGGGCCGAGGGCAGCTTCCTGTCGTCCATGAAGCGCATGAGCCAGGCCCTGGAAGTCAGACGGCTCGTCGACCAGATCCTCGACGACGACCCGGAGGCGCGCATCATCGTCGCCGGCGACTTCAACGCGGAGCCCGAGGAAGTACCGGTCCTGGCCATCTGCGGCAATGTCGAGGACACCAACAACGGCGACCTCGCCACCCGGGTCCTCGTCCCCATCGAGCACACGATCCCCAACGAGGCCCGCTACACCCTCTTCCACCACGGCCGTGGCCAGATGATCGACCACATGCTCGTCACCCGCAACCTGCTCGCCCACTACCGCGGCTCGGAGATCCACAACGAGATCCTCCACGACGACTCCATCGCCTTCGCCACCGACGTCAAGTATCCAGAGTCCGACCACGCCCCCGTCGTGGCCGCCTTCGACTTCGACTGACGCCCCGAGGTGGCGGGGAGGAAGGGCCGACCCGGCGTCAACGGCGCCGGGTCAGCGGGGGCGTGATCCGTCGGCCGGCTCCATGTAGAACACGTAGCCGATCAACTGCTGCAGG
The DNA here is from genome assembly GCF_042802995.1 of Streptomyces sp. NPDC057438. Classification (NCBI taxonomy): domain Bacteria; kingdom Bacillati; phylum Actinomycetota; class Actinomycetes; order Kitasatosporales; family Streptomycetaceae; genus Streptomyces; species Streptomyces sp. NPDC057438. The sequence continues at coordinate 102,061 of NZ_JBHVDD010000003.1, read as the reverse complement.
TCGACGTTCTCCACGCCCATCTGGGCGCCGCCGGTACGGTGGTCCCGGATGTTGGTCCGTATGTTGTCGAAGATCCGGCCGAAGCGGGCGGCTTCGGACGTGCCCCGAATGATCATGACGAGTGCCTGACTCGGCGCCGCCCTGCCGTTCTGGCTCTGCAGGTGTGTGGTGGCCCTGCCCAGCTGCTGCAGGGCGTTGTCGAGGCGGGGCCCGTTGATCTGGAGGTTGCTGCGGCTGCCCTGATCACCGGCGTTGCCGGAGAAGTTGGTGCAACTGCCGTTCCACGGGAGCGCCGTGGAACGGATGCCGAGCAACTCGTCGAACCTGGCGCGCCGGTCCTCGGTGAAGACGTAGCGGCCGCCGCCCTGCCCGGCCTGGTAGAAACCGGCCAGGTACAGGTCGTTGTTGATTTCATCGAGGGCGTCCCGGAAGAGGTCGTGGCCGGTGACGCGGTTCCTCACGTGGGTGAGTCGGTCGGCGAACAGCGACGACCGAGGAGTGAGCCCCGTGCGGGGCGGGTCGCCTCGACGCCGGTTCCGGGCATCTGGCAGGGGTTGCCTGTCGGGCCCCTGGCCCTGGCCCTAACCTCACAGCGCACAGTGCGTGCCCCGTCACCTGGAGCAACCTCGGCGGGCCCGATCGCGGCCGCCCGACGCCCCGGGTCACGTCGTCACCGCGACCCGGGGCTCGGGATCAGTCAGCGAGGAAGCCGCCGACCGCAGCTAGTTCCGGTACCGGAACACGATCCGGCCGCGCGCCAGGTCGTACGGCGGCAGCTCCACCAGCACCCGGTCCTCCAGCATGATCTTGATGTAGTTCTTGCGGATCTTCCCGCTGATGTGCGCCAGCACCTGGTGGCCGTTCTCCAGCTCCACCGTGAACATGGCGCTGCGCAGGCACTCGACGACCCTGCCCTCGACTTCGACGACGTTCCTGTTCCTCGTCATCGCACCAGCTCCAGGTTGCTGCTCATCCGCCGGGCACCGATGCTCTCGAACAGCGCCGAGGCCGCCCGGTTGGACTCCTGCACCTCGGTCCACGCCTCGGCGAACCCGGAGTGGTGCAGCGTCCCCAGCGAGTGGGCGAGCAGCGCCCGCGCGATACCGCGACGCTGCTCGCCGGCCCGGACCGCGAGCAGTCCGACACGCGGCCGGATCGGGATGACCACCCGGATCAGCCCCAGGTAGCGGTCCGGTGTCGCGGCCACCGCGTACTTGGACGGGTCGACGACGCTGTCGCCGTCCGGGAACGGAATCACCTCCGCGGGCATCGACTGCCACCCGGCACCCGCCCCGACTTCGTCCCGGACGGCACGGTCCACCGCCCGCAGCAGACTCTCGTCCGCCTGCCCGGCAGGCACGATCGAGACGCCGGAGGGCGGCCGGACGGTCCGCAGCCCCGTGACCCGTGGGTCGGTCGGCACGGCGTACTCCCACTCACGGCGCCGGACGGCGAAGCCGGCCCGCCGCCAGCGAGCCGTCAGCTCGACGTCGGCTTCGTCGACCACCGTGTGCAGAGGTGCCGGCAGTTCCGCCAGCAGGGCCTGGGCGAGCCGGTCGAAGGCGGTGTCGTGCCAGGCGTCGATGCTGACGAACAGGCGTCCGTCGGCCCGGTGCTGCGCATGCCCGCGGCCGACCACCACGTCGTCGTCCAGCGCATGCCATTGCCTGTCCGCGACACGCGTGATCATCACCGCGTCGTCGCTCAGGCCGGATGGGAAAGGCTTTGTGTTCATCGGAGTCTCCCTCCAGGAGTGCCTCGATCTCAGGCGCTCCTGGCGACACCGAACGTCAGCCGCCGGACCGTGACGAATCGAGGGAGCACCCACGGGTAACTGTGTTCACGGGGACTCACCTCCTACGACGACTTCACGGTCCGCCGAGAAAGTATCAGCTGGACGCTACGGCGCTCAAAGCCTTTTGCGGGTACGTCCCATGCTCTACGGCCGGCGCGACAGATCGCGTTGGTACCAGGTACCCGGCTTACCGTCCAGGTGGGCCGGATCGGCCGGTCCGACCAAGACGAACCCGGCCTTGACCAGGACCTTCCGAGAAGCGGCATTCTCATGGGAGGTCGCGGCCCGCAGCGTGCGCAGTCCGTGCCGTGACGCCGCGAGCAGACACAGCTGCCGAACGGTCGCGGTGGCCACCCCACGCCCGGTGACGTGCTGCGCGACCCGGTAGCCCAGCTCCGCGGTGCCGTCGTCGATGTCGACCAGGTTGAACCTGCCCAGTACCGTGCCGTCCTCGGCGAGAAGCACATGGAAAGCGCAGACGCCGGCTTCCTGCTCGGCCAGCAGGGCGGTGTACCGGTCGGTGAACCGGTCGAAGAAGTCGTCGCCGCGATCGGGGACCGACGCGGCGAAGTAGGCGCGGTTCGCTCGCTCGAAGGCCAGGACCGCCGGGGCATGAACAGGATGCAGCTGCTCCAACTCGGGCATGGCCCGAATGTATCCGGCCGGTGCGGCGAGGCCACCCGAGTTCTCGCGGGCGGCAGTCGGGGAGCCCGGCCGTGCCGCGCAGCGCTCTCCCGCCGGACTTTCCCGGTGACCTTCGCGGGGGCTTCCTCAGCCGGCGACGCGAGCAGCGTCGAGGCCGGCGAGGATCCGGTCCACGGTCTGGTCGGGTGTCTGATGGGACGTGTTCAGCCAGAGCCCGCGGCGGGGCGTCTCCTGGCGCAGCGCGTGGTCGAGGACGTCGATCGTCCAGGCGACGCCGTAGCCGCTCTTGCGGCGGCCTGCCTCGCGCAGGGCGACCGCCTCGGCCGAGGGAGCGAGGACGACCAGATACAGGGGCCTCGTCGTCACGGCGTCGAGGAAGGCGTCCAGGTACTCGCCGAGAACGACGTCCTGGACGACGACGGTCCACCCCGCCCCCGCGTACAGGTCCGCGACTGCGGCTGATGCCTGGTGGCGCAGTCGCAGTTGTGCCGTGGCCTCTGCGGTCGGCTCGGGCGTGAACTCCTCACGACCGCAGACGACCATCCGCCGGAAGCCGTCTCCGCGCAGGTGCACGGAACGGGGGAGCCGCTCGGCCAGCGACTGGGCGACGGTGGACTTCCCGGACGCCATGACACCCGTGACCAGCACGACTGCGGAGCTGAGCTCGTGCACGGCAGGCCCCCGTCGTGATGCACCAGAGTCGTCGATCACCCATGCTGCCACGCTCGTCGTCCCCGGCCGTGGCTCGGCGCTGATCCGTGACGACTCCGCGAGCAGGCGGCGGCCCGTCACGTCGGCGGTCCGCCCCGAGTCGGAGCAGACCGCCGGGCTCTCGGCCTCGGTTGTCGGACACCTCCGCACACCGCCGGAGTGAGCCTCGCGCGAGGGGCCCAGGAGGATGGGCCCCGCTCGATCACGCCGTGACGTCGAGAGGCGCTCGTGGCGGGTGGGGCGGGCGGGTCAGCGCAGTCCGGCGAAGAGATCGTTCTCGGGCAGAGCCGCACCGGTGGGGTCCTGGACGCGTACGAACGTCTCCATGCCCATGAACTCGCCGAACCGCACCTTGCCCATCTTGAGGAAGAAGATGTTCTCGCCCTGACTGGCGTGCGCGGCCAGCGAGTCGAACTTCTGGCCACTGAACGCGGTGGTGTCCACCCATGTGGTGATCTCGTCGTCGGGGAGGCCGATCTTGGCCATCGCGGCGACCTCGGCAGGATCGGGCTCCGGCATCTCGGGATGGAACTCGCGCATGATCTCGCCGAACCGCTGCATCATCGAGCGGGGCATCGTGGTCCAGTACACCTTCGGTGTCAGCTCCGTCATCTCCAGCGCCGCCATCGTGATGCGGTGGGCCTGGATGTGGTCGGGGTGGCCGTAGAAGCCGTTCTCGTCGTAGGTGACGACCACGTCAGGGCGGTACTGCCGCATGAGGTCCGCGAGCCGGGCCGCGCCTTCCTCGACGGGGGTCTGCCAGAAGGATCCGGGTGCGTCGTTGCTCGGCCAGCCCATCATTCCGGAGTCGGCGTAGTCCAGCGTCTCCAGATCACTGATCTTCAGGACCTCGCAACTCGCCTCGAGTTCCTGACGGCGCATCGAGGCGACGGCCGAGGGATCGTGTCCGGGAGCGCCGGGCTTGACACCGCCCGGTCCGTCACCGCATCCGCCGTCGGTACACGTCACGAGAACCGTCCGGACGCCCTCGGCCGCGTACCGCGCGAGGACCCCTCCGGTTCCGGTGGCCTCGTCGTCGGGGTGCGCGTGCACTGCCATCAGCGTCAAGGGCCGGTCAGCCATGAATAAAATCCCTCTGCAGACATACGAATGGGTCCGAGTGCGCGGCGGACGTGCCTCGACTCTCGTCGATCTAACCGCGACGGCCGTACCGGCTGTTCCCGGCACGGCCGCTTGTTTGAGGCGGCTTCGCGCGCGATCCCGACAGGCCCGGCCGATGGCTCGGGGTCCGCGGTGGTTCCGAGACACCGCGAGGCCGTCAGCCGCTCGCCGCGGCCTTCTTGATCGCTTCGCGGATCCGGGAGTACGTCCCGCAGCGGCAGACGTTCTCGATGCGGTCGATGTCCGCGTCGGTCGGGTGGGGGGTCTTCTTCAGCAGGGCCACCGCGGTCATGATCTGACCCGGCTGGCAGAAACCGCACTGCGCCACATCGCGGTCGAGCCATGCCTTTTGCACCGGGTGCAGTTTGTTCCCGTCGGCCAGCCCCTCGATCGTGGTGACCGCACGGTCCGCGCAGTCGGCGACCGGAACGACACAGGGCTGGATCTCCCCGCCGTCGAGGTGGCTCGTGCAGGCGCGGCAGACGCCGACGCCGCAGCCGTACTTGGGGCCGGTGACGTTCAGCATGTCCCGCAGGACCCACAGCAGCGGCATGTCGGCCGGCGCGTCGACCGTGACCGGCTTCCCGTTGAGGAGGAAGGAGTAGGAGGGCATCGGTACCTTCTCGGAGTTCGGCTCAGAAGTCGAGCGGGAAGCGGCGGGGCCTGGTGCCGGTCGCCCGGGCGTAGGCGTTGGCCACGGCGCCCGCCGCCGCGGGAACACCGAGTTCACCCGCCCCGCCCGGCTCCCGTCGGGAGGGCATGATGTGCGCCTCGAAGCGCAACGGGGCGTGTCGCTGGCGGGCGTACCGGAAGTCCTCGTAGCTGCTCTCGCGGACGGCGCCCCGGTCGATGTGCAGCCCGGCGTGCAGGATGGTGGAGATGCCGTCGATCGCGGTGCCCATGAGCTGGGCCTCCAGCCCACCGGGGTTGACGGCCGTTCCGACGTCGGCCGCCATCACCGCCTTGGTCACCCGGGGGTTCTTCGGATCGGTGGCGTCGATCTCGACCAGACAGGCCACGCACGAGCCGTACTCCTCGTGGACGGCGACCCCCTGTGCGCGGCCGGCCGGCAGGGGCCGGCCCCACCTGCCGGCGTCGGCCACCTTGTCGAGGACGGCCTTGACGGCCTTGCTCCTGAGCGTGGTGCGCCGGAAGGCTACCGGGTCCTTGCCCAGGCTCCGCGCGACCTCGTCGACGACGATCTCCTCCGCCGTCCGCATCGTCCCGGAGTCCACCGACCGCCACGCGCCGAGAGGGATCGCCAGCTCGACCGAGCCCCAATCCCCGGTGACACGACCGAAGTTGTACAGGCCGCTGTCGCTGGGCAGGGGACCGGCGGCGCGGGTGACAGCCTCGGTGACCCGGCCCTGGACGGGCCCCTGGGCACGTCCCTGAGCGGAGGGTGCTTCCCCTTCGTACGCCTCGCTCACGGAGGCCATGGTGTGGGTGAACGCCACCACCCTGCCCCGTGCGTGGCTGGCCCGGATCCGGTGGTGGCTGGCCGGGCGCATCCTGCCGTGCCGGATGTCGTCGGCACGGCTCCACATCAGTTTGACCGGCAGGTGTGCCGCCTTGGAGATGAGGGCGGCCTCCATCGCGGCATCGTGGTTGAGTCTCCGCCCGAAGGAGCCGCCGCCCCGGACGACATGGACCTTCACCTTCGACGGGGACAGTCCGACCGCCGAGGCGATGGTGTCCCGCGCGTCCATCGGACTCTGGGAGGAGAACCAGATCTCCGCGCGGGACGCGCGGACGTCCGCCACCGCGGTCAGCACCTCCATCGGGGCGTGGCTGACGAAGGCGAACTCGAACTCGGCCTCCGTCTGCTTGGAGCCGCGCGGCGGGGTGCCGAGCCTGGGTACGGCGGCCCGCAGCCGTGAGCGGATCGCGGCGTCGGAGAGCGGCACGAGAGGGCCCGGAGCCCAGGTGATCCGCAGGGCGTCCCTCGCCGCGAAGGCGTGATGGAAGGACTCCGCCACCACGGCGACCCCGCCGGCGACCTCGACCACCGCGTGGACGCCCGGCATGGCCCGCGCGGCCCGGGAGTCGACCGAGAGGGCCTTCCCGCCGAGCGTCGGCGGCCGGGCCACCACGGTCGGCTTCGCCCCGGCCACGGTCAGGTCGCCGGTGTAGTCGGCCTTGCCGGTGACGATGTCCCGGGCATCGATCCGGGGCGTCGCCTTTCCGATCACCCGGTGCCGGGAGGCCGGCTTGGGTTTGGCCGACACGGCCGGCCGGCTGATCCCCGCGGCGCTCGCGGTCAGCGAGCCGAAGGTGGCCTTACGGCCGTCCGGGGCGACGACCTCCGTGTTCCGCGTCCGCAGGGTCCGCGCGGGGACCTTCCAGCGCCTGGCCGCCGCGGTCACCAGCTTGGCGCGCGCCAGGGCGGCCAGTTCGCGGGCCGGGCCGTACAGCGAACTCACCGAACTCGAGCCGCCGGTGAACTGGTTGCCCCGCGCACGGGCGTCGGCGAGCGGGATCTCGACGTCGGCGAGCCGGGCGTCGAGTTCTTCGGCGATCATCATGGCGACCGCGGTGGTGACACCCTGGCCGACCTCGACGCGCGGCAGCCGGACGACGACCTTGTTGGCCTTGGTGACCTGGAGAACCAGCATCTCCTCGTCGGCGCCGGTCACCAGGACGTCGGACGGCCGCCGCGTGGCGTCGGCGGAGGGCTCGGCGCCTTCCGCCGGTGCCGCGTCACAGCCCAGCGGCGCGGCCACGGTCAAGGTGGATGCCGCGAGCGAGTACACGACGAACCTGCGGCGGGACAACTGACGCGCCAACGAACGCCCCTCTCCGAGTATCCCCGTGCTTCGACTGGTTTGAGGGTCCGGCGCCCTTCGGGGTTGCCTGCGGGAGCAGAACTGCCGAAAAGAGTGCTGTGTCGAGCCGGAGCCCGGGCGCGGGGCGGTGGGGTGTGCGTCGGGGGAGAACGAGGCGCGGCCGTCGTGCGGTTGCTCGGCCAGGGTGAGGCCGCGGAAGAAGACGCCTTCGGGGGGGCAGCCCAGTGGTCAGGGCGGACGACCCGTGCACTCCGTCGGTCGAGAGCACCTCGGGTGCTGCGTAAGGGCATCGAGCACCGCACGCCGACCGCGGACGCCGCGTGGTCGAACAGGCGGAGATGAGGGCGGCCCGTTCCAGCGGCGCCTGGCGTACCTGCCTGGACGAGATCAGGAAGCAATGGGACGCCCGCGCCGGCGGACACCGTGGACGGCGCGCAGGCACGACGTGCGGTGTACGAGCGCCGGGCGGGCCAACGGCCCGGCCCGACCTGCCGGTCACAGCGGCCTGGCGGGGCAGCCTCGAGGCTCAGTCCCCGTGCTCGCTGATCGCGTACACCCTGCCCTCGTCGTCGCCCACGTAGACCGTGCCGTCGGCCACGGCCGGCGCGGACCCGGCCGAGGCGGTCGTGATCGCGTTCCAGTTCGTGTCGCCCGTGCCCGCGTCGACCGCGTACACGTGGTCGCCGTTGACCACGTACACGACGCCTTTCGACACCACCGGGGCATAGGGGGTGCCGTAGCCGACGGAGGTGCTCTGCCACTTGCGGCGGCCGCTCGCCGCGTCCAGGGCCATCAGCTCGCCCTCCCCGGAGGCGTAGACGGTGTCGCCGGCGACCGCGGGAGCGGAGCCCTGCCAGTCGCCGCTGGCGACGGACCACTTCTCCGCGCCGGTCGCCGCCTCCAGGGCGTAGAGCGTCTCGTCCCGGCTGCCGACGTAGAGCGTGTCACCCGACAGGACGGGTGCCGACTCGATCCAGTCACGGGTGGGATACGTCCACTTCTTGTCGCCGGTGGCGGCGTCCAGCGCGTACACCTTGCTGTCGCCGCTGCCTATGTAGACGGTGCCGCGCGCCACCACCGGGCGGGTCTCGACGGCGCCCTCGGTGCGGTATGACCACTTCTTGGCGCCGGTCCGGGCGTCCAGCGCGTACACCTGGGCGTCACCGCTGCCGACATACACCGTGCCGCCGGCTTCGACCGGTGTGGACTCGACGCCGGCCCCGGTGGTGTAGGCCCACTTCTTGTCGCCGGTGGCGGCGTCCAGGGCGTACACCTTGCCGTCGCGGCTGCCGACGTAGACGGTGCCGTCCGACACGAACGGCGAGGCCTCGATCGCCTCGCCGGTGCGGTACGCCCACTTCTTGTCGCCGGTGGCCGCGTCCAGCGCGTACACCTTGCGGTCGTTGCTGGTCACGTAGACCGTGTCGCCCGACACCACGGGCGCCGACTTGACGGCTCCGGTGGTGGCGAAGGTCCACCGGTTGCCGCCGACGGGGGAGTCCTCGGTGTCACCGCTGTACAGGCGGGAGAAGCTCGACATGAGGGCCACTCCGCCGACAGTGAGACCCGCGACCACGACAGCGGCAGCCAGGCCGCCCCCCAGCACCGCGGCCCACGGGCGGGCACGGCGCCCTCCCGGCCCGACGGTGACCGACACGGACAACGGGTCGGCGAAGGGGTTGCCACCGGGCGGCGGGGGTGAGCCCGGGGCGGTCTGCGTGGCCCACGCCCAAGTTCCGGACGTCACGGAGTCGGCTGCGGTACGCCCCTGGGGCGAAGCGGCCCACGTAGGTGCGGTCGGGGAGGTCGGCGCGGTCGGTGTGAAGGCGGCGACGGTGTGGACGGCGGTGGGCACGCCTTCGTCGACCGCCGGGCCACGCACGGCCGATCCGTCCGGCGCTCCGGGCGGACCCGGTCGGCGGGGCCGTGAGGCGGTGGCGGGCCGGGTCACCGCGGCCGGACCGGCGGGCACCGTCGCGGCGGCCCGCCCGGACTGCGAGGAGGCCGGCAGGGCGGCCCGCAGCCGGTCACGGACCTCGTCCGCCGTGGCCGGACGGTCGTCGGGGTCCTTCGCCAGCATCTCCAGCACCAGCGCGTCCACCGCCGGTCCCGGCCCCGACCGCACCCGGCTGGGAGCGGGCGGCACCTGCTGCAGGTGGGCCACCAGCAGAGCGGCGGTGTCCAGATCCCCGAACAGCCGCTCACCGGTGAGGAGTTCGTACAGCACGCAACCCAGCGCATACAGGTCCGCCCGGCCGTCACCCGCCCGCCCGGACAGCCGCTCCGGCGGCATGTAGGCCACGGTCCCCACCACGGCGCTGCTCGCCGTGGTCGTGGCCGCGTAGCGCGCGATGCCGAAGTCGAGGATCTTGAGCAGACCCGCGTCGGTGAGCATCAGGTTCGCGGGCTTGAGGTCGCGGTGCACGATCCCCGCGGCATGGGCGGCGGCCAGGGCGTCCGCCGCCTGGGCGGTCCAGCCCAGTGCGTCCGCGACCGGCGGCGGGCCGTCCTTGCGGAGCACGGTCGACAGATCCCGCCCCGAAAGCATCTCCATGACCAGGAACAGCGTGCCGTCCGTGTCCTCGCCCAGGTCGTGGACGGTGACGATGCCGGGATGGTTCAGGCCACCGGCCGTCCGCGCCTCGCGGAAGAACAGCCGCGTCCCCTCACCGCCCTCCAGATGGGGCCGGAGGAGCTTGACCGCCACCCGTCGCTGTATTCGGGTGTCGTGCGCGACCCAGACCTCGCCCATTCCCCCGCGCCCCAGCAACACCTCCAACTCGTAACGACCCGCCAGCATTCGCCCCGTCATGACGCTCCCTCACGCACCCGACAACCCTGCGACCCCCCTGTGCGGCACGGGGCCACGCAGGACACGCGGGCGATCGTAATGCCCCGCCCGCCCGCTCACGGCCCATGGATCGGCGCCCGCGGAAACCGCCCGCCACGAAACCGGACACATGCGTGCGCACCGGTGCGGGGCCAGAGGTGAGGGACGTTCGATCCCGTCACTGTCTCCGTTGCGTGACCCTCGAGGCAGGGTGTCCGACGCCGTTCGCTCACTCCTGCCTGAACGAAGGCACGTTGCGGGACATCACCGGTGTGGTCAACCCTCGGACACCTCTTCTCGTCCTACGTGACGCGTGAGGCGCCTGGGACCGACGGGATGTCTGCGCACAGGTTTTGAGGAGAGGACCATTGATGCGTGCCCGGCGAATAGGTGTGACCGCCGTGGCGGTGCTGGCGGCCCTGGCGGGTTCGCCCGGACCGGTACAGGCCGAACAGCCGCACCCATCCCGGTCGTTGAGCGCGACGGACCACGGTCCGCTGCCGCCGGGATGGCGGATCGACGGGGCGGGTGGGGCGAATGAACTGGTCTGGCGTGCGCCGAAGGCCGTGCCCCTGGGGGATGCGCGGGTCGAGTTCCGTACCGGGGACCGGCTGCTCGGCGTCCCGGAACAGGCGAGCGACGGGCGGACCTTCCGGCTCGACCTCGGCCGGGCACTGCCCGAGCGGCTGACGGACCTGCAAGTGACGGCTGCGGGGCGGCGACTGGACGCGGCGGCGGACCAGACGCACGGGTCCGGATCGGGCGCGGCACGGATGCCCGCACACACACCCATGTCGGCGAACGGCGTCGATCCGGGCAAGCCCGGCCGCTACCGTCCCACGGTCACCGGGAATTACCACCTCGACCCGCTGCGTCTGCCCGGGTACGCCACCCCGGTGGAGATGACCGCCCGGGTGGTGGCGCCGAAGGGCGCCACCGGGAGTCGGCCGCTGGCCCTGTTCCTGCACGGTCGCCACGACACCTGCTACAAGCCGGGCTCCGAGGACGACGTGGCCCGCGACTGGCCCTGCGCGAAAGGCTACAAGCCGATCCCGAGCCACCTGGGCTATCTGCGCGACCAGCGACTGCTGGCCTCCCAGGGCTATGTGACGGTGTCGATCTCGGCGAACGGCATCAACGCCCAGGACGGGGAGACCGAGGACGCCGGCGCGCAGGCGCGTTCCTCGCTGGTACGGCAGCACCTCGCCCGCTGGGCCGACTGGAGCGCCCGGCGGTCCACCGCTCCGGCCGTCGTGCGCCGGGCGCCGAAGGCCGACCTGTCCCGGGTCCTGCTCGTCGGCCACTCGCGCGGCGGCGAGGGTGTCAACCGGGCCGTCATGGACAGCCTCTACCCGCCGCCGGCCGCCGAGGACGGCTACCGGGGCCCGGTGCGCTGGAAGGTGCGCGGAACGGTGCTCATCGCACCGACGATCTTCGGCCAGAACCCGGTCGCCGACGTGCCGTCCGTGACGCTGCTGCCGGGCTGCGACGGCGACGTGTCCGACCTGCAGGGCGAGAACTTCGTCGACGGGACGCGCGGGACCGGGCGGGGCGCGGCCCTGCACAGCGCGGTCTACATGGTCGGCGCCAACCACAACTACTTCAACAGCGAGTGGACTCCGGGCCAAGCCGTCGCACCGGCCTTCGACGACTTCGCGACCGACCCGGAGGAACCGGACCCGGTGTGCACTCCGGGCGCCGCGACCCGGCTGAGCGCCGCCCGGCAGCACCGGGCGGGAGCCACGTACATCGCCGCCGCGGCCCGGCTTTTTGTCGCGGGGGACGATCGGGTGCGCCCACTGCTCGACGGTTCCGGTAAGCGGGCCCCCTCCGCGGACCCGGCCCGGGTGCTGACCCACGCGGTCGGCGGCCGCCGTGGCGGCGGCTTCCTGCCGGACGGCGGGGTGAAGGTGAAGGGCGCCCGGCTGTGTGCGGCGGTGGACCCCGACCCGGCGGCGGCCTGTCTGCACCCGAAGACGGCCGGATCGTCACCGCACTTCGCGTCGTGGGAGACGGAACGGGAGGTCGGGCGCGGCGCGGTCGCCCTGAAGTGGTCCAGGCCGGGCACCACCGCGCGGATCACCACGGCCGAGCCGATCTCCCTTCGCGGCTCCCAGAAACTCGCGCTGCGGGTCTTGGTACCGCCGAACACGACCGGCACGAAGGTGGACGTGTCCGTCACCGACTCCTCCCACCGCCGGGTGACGCTGGGCCGGATCCGGGTGGACGGGCTCCCCGGCTCCGCGAACACCGCCTCCTACTGGGCCCAGGAGCTGCGCGTCCCGCTGTCGGCGGCGAAACGGGCGGGGCTCGATCTCAGGCAGGTCACATCGCTTGAGCTGACCCCCCGTTCGCGGTCCGGGCGGGCCTGGCTGATGGACGCGTGGGGCTGGGCGCCCGGCACCGTTGCGACGGGGGCGACGGCACTGCCGCGGGTCGACGTGGGCCGCACCCTGGTCAAGGAGGGCGACGCGGGCACCCGTACCTACCGGATCCCGGTGCAGGTCTCCGGGCGCGGCAGTGGGCAGGTCCGCGTGTACGTCCTCGCCCCGGAGGGCGGGCGGACCGAGACGCGCCTGGTGACCGTACGACCCGGCAGCGACACGGTCGACGTGCCGGTCGAGGTGAAGGGCGACACGGTCTACGGCGACGACACGGAGCACGACATCGCCGTCAAAGCCGTCCGGGGCGCCGTCGTCGGCAAGTACCGGGGCGGCCTCACCGTCCAGAACGACGACCCCGAGCCGGTGATCACCCTGTCGCCGGTCGCGGACCGGGTGACCGAGGGAGGGACACTGACCTGGCGGTTGTCCGTGGACGTGCCCGCGGCGGCGGACATGTGGCATCCGGTGCGGGTGCTTGCGGCCGCGGAGGGCGCCGAGCTGTCCACCAAGGACGTGGACCCGCGGTGGCTCGCGGAGCAGTCCGGTGACGCGTCCGACCCCGAGCGGCCGCTGTCCGACGCGCATCTGTGGGTGTGGGTGCACATCCCGCCCGGGAGCGCCGCCGTGGACTTCGTCGTGCCCATCGTCCACGACCGGGTGGCCGAGCCGACCGAATCGATGCGGCTCGCGCTGACCGACAGACATGCCGAGCCGCTGCCCGACAGGCCGGTGCTGACGGGGACGGTGCTCGACCAGGAGTAGGCACGACAGGTACGGGGCTGAGGGAAGCCTCAACCGCGGGGTCCGGCCCGGCCGGACCCCGCACGAACTCCAGGCACGCACCCGCCTGGGCTTTCGGCCGACCGGTTACGCGGGGGTCTGCACCGGCCGCTGTTCTCGCGCCGTGCGACATCACGGAGGGACCACCCATGTTCGACCACATCGGCGGGTTGCGGCCGGAGGAAGCCGCCCGATGGACCGCGCTCGCCGAGCAATGCCGGCCCGTGCTCGCGAACGACGGGATGGAGGCCGTCCAACATCTGCTGGCCGAGCGCGGCTTGGGCATTCTCCCGCCGGTCGCGATCACCCGGGCCCTGCTCGGTTGGGCAGAGACACCGCTGGGCACCGCCACCGAGATCGTGACCACGAGCGCCGCTCGGGCGGCCACCGACGACGCCGACTGAGGGCACCCCGGCGAACCCCCACTGAAGGGCACGCCCACGACGCGCACCGAAGGCCCGCGCATCGCGTGCGCATGCCCCGCCGCCGCACGGAGAAGCCTTCCACGCGCGTCCGGCCCGGTCGCGGAGGCCGGGATCCCGGTCCTGGCCGACGAGTTCCTGACCGAAGCCGTGGTGGGGCGCCTCGTCGGCGAGCGTGAACCCGAAGTGCTCGTGGATCCTGCGGGCGGACGCCAGGTTGTCGGTGGTCCACGGGGTCACGCGCCGGTAGCCGGCCGCCGACGAACACCGCCCGCTGCTGGCGGGTGGGCGGCCACCCATGGGGGTTCGCGGTGACACGACGTCGAGGACTCACGCTCACCCGGCACCGTCGGTGTCCGCGATGCCGCCGACCGCTGCCATGCCGACGTTCTTCGCCGGCACGTCGAGTGGGCCGAGCGGGTCGGCGGCAGGGGCGGGGCCGATGCGCCCGTGCTGCCGGTGCCGGTCAGCGCCGACGTCGGCACGGTCGCTCATCAGGTTCTCCTCGCCGCCCTGGGCCGGGGGTCGACATGGATCTTGGGACCGGGCCCCGCGTCCGCCGGACGCCGGCCGGCGAGGACGGGGCCGACCTCGTCCAGGCCCACGGTGGCCGCGATGAGCGGGCGGGGGTCGACCGTCCTGTCGGCGTACGCGCGGATGGTGGCGTCGAGGCCGGGGGAGGCGGACAGGATGCCGACCGCGGTGACGTCCTTGAGGACGAGGGTGCGGGTGTCGACGCGGCTGGGCTCGCCGGCCAGCCCGATGTACACGAGCCGTCCGCCCGGCTCGACGAGTTCCAGTGCTCTGGCGGGCAGCGGGGCCGCGTTGGTGGCGTCGACGATCGCGTCGAAGGGCAGGCCGGGGACCGAGTCCTCCGTCCAGCCGTGCTCGAAGCCCAGCTGCCGGGCGAAGGCCAGGGAGGTCTCGGTGGCGCCCATCAGATGGACCTCGGCTCCGGCGGCGCGCAGGAACATCGCCACCAGCAGCCCGATCGTGCCCGGGCCCAGGACCAGGGCACGGTCGCCGGGGCCCGGGGCGGCCGCCCGCGCGGCGCGCAGAGCGTTGCCGCCGGGCTCCACCAGCGCGCCGAGGGCGTCGTCGACCACGTCGGGCAGCGCGTGCAACGACGAGACGGGTACGGCGAGTCGCTCGGCCAGCGCACCCGCCCGGCCACCGCGGATACCGACCTCCTGACGCTGCTCGCACACGTGCTGACGGCCGCGCAGACAGCGGCGACAGGCGCCGCACCCGAGCATGGTGTCGCCCATGACCCGGCGACCGACCCAGCCGGGGTCGACGTCGTCGCCGACGGCCGCGACCCGGCCGGCCCACTCATGGCCCAGCCGCATCGGGTAGGCGGCGTGCCCCTGGCGCAGGTAGGCCATCTCGCCGCTGAAGAACTCCAGGTCGGTACCGCACACGCCGACCCGCGCCACGTCGACCACGACCTCGCCGGGCCCGGCCACCGGTGCGGGCAGCTCCCGCACCTCGTACTGCCCGGGGCCGGTCAGCACGAAGGCGCGTACGGGAGCACCCTTCACCGGGGGGCCAGGACGTGCTGGCGCTGGGTGCCGAGACGGTCGATGCCCAGTTCCATCACGTCACCGGGCTGGAGGTAGACGGGCGGGGTGAGGCCCAGGCCGACGCCGGGCGGGGTGCCGGTGTTGATGAGGTCGCCGGGCTCCAGGACGAGGAACTGGCTGAGGTAGTGCACGATGAAGTACGGGTCGAAGATCATCGTCTTGGTGCTGCCGGTCTGCCGGCGTACCCCGTTGACGTCCAGCCACATGCCGAGGTCCAGGACGTCGTCGATCTCGTCGGTGGTGGCGAGCCAGGGGCCCGCAGGGTTGAAGGTCTCGGCGGACTTGCCCTTGGCCCACTGCCCGCCGCGCTCCAGCTGGAAGGCGCGCTCGCTGACGTCGTTGACGACGACGTATCCGGCGATGGCGTCCCGGGCCGCCTCCACCGAGTCGAGGTAGCCGGTCCGGCGCCCGATGACGATGCCGAGCTCGACCTCCCAGTCGGTCTTCGTGGAGCCACGCGGGATACGGACGGCGTCACAGGGGCCGACCAGGGTGTTGGGCGACTTGGTGAACAGGATCGGCTCGTCGGGCACGGGCATACCGCTCTCGGCCGCGTGGTCACGGTAGTTGAGGCCGATGCACAGGATCTGGTGGGGGCGGGCGAACGGGGCGCCGACGCGCTCCCCGGCGAACCGCTCCACCCGGCCGGCGGCCGTCCGCTCGGCCACGACGGGGCGGACGCGGTCGATGCCGCCCGATCCGAAGAACTCCTCGTCGAAGTCCGTGACGACGTCGGAAAGGTCGACGTACGTCTCGTCGTCGATGCGGGCGACGGGCTTCTCGGCGCCCGGGGCGCCGATGCGCATGAGGTACACGGGTCTGTCTCCAGGGGTGGTGCGGAACGATGGGCGAGGTGAGGTGACGTGGGGCAGGGAGCAGGGAGCAGGGAGCAGGGAGCAGGGCGCAGGGAGCAGGGGGCAGGGGGCAGGTGGGTCAGGCGTGGGGTGCGGCGAGCGGGCCGAGCAGGGCGCGGATCTCCTCGTACCCGTTGACCAGCTCGGCCAGGGGGGTCCGGTAGGCGAGCGCGCTGACGCTCACCGCCCCGGAGGGGGTCGTGGGCGAGGTGAGGTACACGGGCACGGCGAGGCAGTTGACGCCGGTCTCGTTCTCCTGGTCGTCGCAGGCGTATCCCTGTTCGGCCGCGGCCTCCAGTGCGCGGTGCAGATCGGCGGCGGTGCACAGCGACCGGGGAGTGCGGCGCTCCAGCGAGAGGCCGCCGATCCATGTCTCGACCTCCTCCAGGGACGTCAACTCGCGGGCCAGCAGCAGTTTTCCGACCGCCGTGGTGTGGGCCGCGTTGCGGCCGCCGATGGTCGACGTCAGCTTCGCGGCGCCGGAGGGCGGGTCGACCTTGGCCCGGTAGACGACCTCCCGGCCGTCCAGGACCGCGTAGTGCGCCGTCTCGCCGAACCGCTCCGCCAGCGCCCGCAGCGCCGGGCGGACCCGGACGTGGTCGGGGCGGGCCTCGTGGTGGGCGAACGCCATGCGCAGGAACTCGTCCCCGAGCACATAGCGGCTGCCCGCGTCCTGATCGGCGAGGCCCGCCCGCCGCAGGGCCCCGAGCGCGCGGTGCACGGTCGGCTTCGGGCTGCCGATCGCGCGGGTCAGCTCGTCCAGGCCCACCCCGTCGGGGTGGCGCGCGAGCTCCTTGAGGACGGCGAGTACCCGGTCCGAGCCGACGAGACGGCCGCCGTCGGTGCTGGCCGCGCCGTCCTCGGCAGGGTCTGTCGATCCATCGGATGTCTGCATATGCTTCATGGCGTTCCAAAACTTAGATCGTCATACCGATTATCGGAAGCGGTGCCGGGATGCCTCTACGCAGCGCACAGTGGTACGCGGGCCAGGACCGCAACGCCTACATCCACCGGGCGTGGATGCGGCGGGGCGTGCCGGACGACGCGTTCACCGGCCGGCCGCAGATCGCCATCGCCAACACCGCCTCCGACCTGACGCCCTGCAACGCGCACCTCGACGAGGTCGCGGCCTCGGTCCGCAACGGCGTGTACGAGGCCGGCGGGATCCCGCTGGACCTGCCGGTGGTGTCGCTGGGGGAGACGAACGTGCGGCCCACGGCCATGCTGTGGCGGAACATGGCCGCGATGGCCACGGAGGAGATGCTGCGGGCGAACCCCATCGACGGGGTGGTGCTGCTGGGCGGCTGCGACAAGACCATCCCCTCGCTGCTGATGGCCGCCGCGTCGGTCGATCTCCCCGCGGTCGTCGTCCCCGGCGGACCGATGCTCAACGGCACCTTCCGCGGGGGCCTGCTGGGCTGCGGCACCGGGGTGTGGCAGCTGTCGGAGGAGGTACGCGCGGGCACCCTCTCGCAGGAGCAGTTCGTCCGCTCCGAGTCGTCGATGATCCGCAGCCGTGGCCACTGCAACACCATGGGCACCGCCTCCACGATGGCCCTGGTCGCGGAGGCGCTGGGCACGGTGATCCCCGGAGTGGCCGGGACCCCCGCCCCCGACAGCCGGTTGCTGGAGGCCGCGCACCACACCGGGCGGCTGGCCGTCGACATGGTCGCCGGTGACCGGCGGCCTGGCACCTTCCTGACCAAGGCGTCCTTCCACAACGCGATCGTCGCGCTCGCCGCCGTCGGCGGCTCCACCAACGCCGTCGTCCACCTCTTGGCCATCGCCGGCCGGCTCGGCATCCCGCTCACGCTGGACGACTTCGACCGCATCGGCTCCCGCGTGCCGGTCCTGGTCGACCTCCAGCCCGCCGGCCGGTTCCTCATGGAGGACTTCCATCGCGCGGGCGGGCTGCTCGCGGTCCTGCGGGAAGTGCGCGACCTGCTCGACTCCGACGCGCTGACCGTCACCGGCACACCGCTGGCCGACTACCTCGACGACGCCCCGATCTGGGACCCCGAGGTCATCCGCACCCGCGCCGAACCGCTGGTCGCCGAGGGCGGCATCGCCGTCCTGCGCGGCAACCTCGCCCCCGACGGCGCGCTGATCAAGCCGGCCGCCGCCTCGCCACACCTCCTCCGGCACCGGGGGAGGGCCGTCGTGTTCGACTCCATCGAGGACTTCCGCGCCCGCGTCGACGACCCCGACCTCGATGTGGACGCCGACTCCGTCCTGGTCCTGCGCGGCTGCGGCCCCAAGGGCTACCCGGGCATGCCCGAGGTCTCCAACATGCCCCTGCCGAAGAAGCTCCTCGAACAGGGCGTCCGTGACATGGTCCGCGTCTGCGACGGCCGGATGAGCGGCACCGCCTACGGCACGGTCGTCCTGCACGTGGCGCCCGAGGCCGCGGCGGGCGGCCCCCTCGCGCTCGTCCGCACCGGCGACGTCATCAGCCTCGACGTCGAGGCCCGCCGCATCGACGTCGACGTCCCCGCCGACGAACTCGCCGCCCGCAAGCCCGCCCCGGCCACCGTCGACGGCTTCGCCGCCCCCCGGCGGGGTTGGGAACGCCTCTACGTCGACCACGTCCTGCAGGCCGACACCGGCGCCGACCTGGACTTCCTGGTCGGCTCCAGCGGCTCCGAGGTGACCCGTGAGTCGCACTGAACGCGCCGGTGAACTCCTCGCCGCCCAGGCCCTCTCCCACCTCCCAGACGCCCCCGTGCCGCAGATCAGGTCCGTTGGGGACCTGATCCAGCCCTAGGTGTATTGCCCTGTGAAGTTGGGGACGCGGCTGGCGGCCTTCTCGTCCGCGTGGACTTCGCTGTAGGCGAGGCGGCTGTGGGCGTCGACCGCGGAGTGGATGAAGTCGAAGCCCATGCTGCTGCGGCGGGCTCGGCCGGCCTGGCGGCCCAGCACCTTGTGCCCGCCGCCGTCGGGGATGCGGCCGAGTTTCTTGACGTCGACGTGGATGAGTTCGCCGGGCCGGTCGCGTTCGTAGCGGCGGATGATCTGGCCGGTGGGCCGGTCCAGGTGGGCCAGGCGGTTCAGGCCGTGGCGGACCAGGATCCGGTGCACGGTCGAGGCGGGCAGGCCCAGGACCGGTCCGAGCCGTGCGGGACCGATCTTGCGGGCCTGTCGCAGGTGACATACCCGCGCCTCGACGGTGGCCGCCGTGCGGTGCGGGGTCGTCCGTGGCCTGCTGGAGCGGTCGGCGAGCCCGGCCTCGCCCTCGGACCGCCAGCGGCGGATCCATTTGCGGGCTGTGGCTCGTGAGATGCCCATCTCGGCGGCGACGTGCGCGACGGGGCGGCCGCAGCGGACACGCTCGACGAGCAACCGCCTGCCGTGAACGGTCAGCAGGGCATTACGGTGGGACACGAAGACCTCCGCGCGGTGAAGACTCGACACCTCCACCACACCGGAGGTCTTCGCCATGATCAAGCCCGGCCGGTGTCAACAACGCTCGTGATCAATACACCTAGGGGCTGTCGTCAAACCTCGGCCAACGACCACCAGGATCTGAACTGGTCGAGCCGTCGCCAGCAGCGGTTGCGTCGCGCGTCCCGGGAGGTCTGCAGTCAGAGAGGTGTGTCAGAGTCTGCGCATGCTCGAGATCGTGGTGAAGACGGAGAACTGGGAGCGGCACGTCCGTGTGTCCGCCGAGGAGCTGGCTGGGTTGGTCCGGCGAATCGGTGGTGACGGTGACCTGTTCCTGGTGGTCCAGCGCATACCCGACCTGCCTGACGTCTTCGCCCAGGTCTGGCACAAGGCCGGTGGTGACTACACGCTGGAGTACCGCGACGGTGCCGCTGACCGGCACTTCCAGGCGATGGCCGACGGGCCTGAGGTCGTGATTGCGGCGATGACCGGCTGGGCCCGCCGGGAGACCGGATGGGACGGTGGCCTGGGCTGGTCGTTGCTGGACATGGGCCCCGCCCGGGAGGTGCCGCCGCTCGACCTCGACGAAGATGAGCGCGCAGAATTGGAGAAGCGCGTCCGCGAGGTGCTGGTCGGCGGCTATGCCTCGCGCGCCGAACTGGCCGAACTTGCTGAGGAGTTCCTGGTCACCAAGGACCGCCGGCCGGTCTCGCGCGAGCAGGCGGGGGTGCTGGCCGACCGGTTGTGGCTGGAGCGGGTCGCGGAGCAAGCCGTATGGCAGGGCGAGACCGATCCTGAGCGGCTCACCCGCGCGTTCACCGCCCTGCAGGAGGCCGGTATCACCGCCCGCGAGAACTTCACCTGTTGCCGTAGCTGCGGCCAGTCCGAGATCGGCGACGAAGGCGGGCCCAACGCCCGCGGCTTCGTCTATTTCCACACTCAGTGCACGGACTCCGCCGCAGCCGGCCACGGACTGATGCTCCTCTACGGCGGCTTCGACGACTCGTCCGAGACCACTGCAGCCATCGGCCACGAGGTCGTGGCTGCCCTCGAAGCAGTCGGCCTCCACACCGAGTGGGATCATGACCCCGGCCGGGCCATCACCGTCACCCCCTTGGACTGGCGCCGCCGCCTGGTCGGCTAGGGACCAGCGTCGAAGATCACACCCACATGAGGAGTGAGGCGAGGGTGACGGCTGCCTGATGGCACTCGGCGGTCTTGTCGTCTATCTGGCTACGCTCGGCCCCGACCTGCTCGAGCACCAGGTCCAGATTCGCCAGCGTGGTCCGGACCTGGAGTTCGTGGTCGTCCGCACCGACGAAGTTGCCGTCACGGTCATGTGACAGCTGACCGGACACGTACACCGTGTCACCGACCTGGGTGGTCTGGCTGTATCCGTACGACGACTCCCACGGCATTCCGAAACCGAACGTCTTCGCCTGAGAACCCATGCATCCCACTCCCTCGAAAGCAGCGCGCCGGGCCCTGCCGATCGGAGAAAGGCCCTTGCAGGCGGAAGTTGCAGGTTCGTACGAACGACGCTTGCCCAGCAGTGCAGTCGCAGTGTTCTCTGCGTGCACCGTGTGACGGCAGCAGGTTCACGCAGGGTGTCAAGCGGTGTCAGCGGCTTCGGCCCTTCCGGGTGAACATCGACGAACTCCCCGCCGGCTTTGGTGTGGTGACCATATTTACTGAGCCGCGGAATGCGGATGTGAGGGCAGCACCGCCGTGCGCGTGCGATATCGAACGTCAGGAGTTCTTGTGGACCCGGCAGTCATGGACGTCACCCGGCAGGCTTTCCTGTCGTCCTATCCCGAGGAGATCGAGGATCTCGACGCGGCCCTGGAGCGGTTGGAGCGTCAGGGCCGTTCCCGTGCGCGGCCGCCGGTCGGCATGGGGGTCGACATGCTGCCGCTGGCCGACTACGTGCTTCCGGCGGTCGCAGCGCTGTTCGGCGCGGTGGGCGGCGCTCTCGCGGAGCAGACCGCCATGGTGCTGAGCGACAAGACCAGGGCGGGACTGGCACGGCTGCGTGGCCACACGCAAGGCCCCTTCGACCCGTTGGTCCCGGAGCAGGAGGAGGAGGTCCGTGCCGCGGTCGTCCTGATGCTTCGGGGAAAGGTCACCCCCGAGGAGGCTGACACGCTGGGGCTGGCCGTGGTCGGTGCGTTGCGCCTGCGCAGCGGTAGCCACAGCGACAGTGGCGGCAGCGGCAGCGGCAGCGGCGGCGACGGCGGCAGCGGCGGCGGCGACGGCGGCAGCGGCGGCAGGCGTGACTGAGACGGCATGGGCCGATACGAGAACAGCAGCGGGCCGCGCGCGTCCGCACCAGCTCACCTCACCGACCCGCGGGCACTACCTGCTGCTGATGGTCGTCATGGCGGTCGCCGGGATCACCGCCGGTGCGCTCGTCTTCAACGAGGTGCACGGCACGGCGTGGCTCCAGGCGCAGCTCAGATGTGCGCAGTCCATAGGACCGCTGCCCGACGATCCACAGGAGCAGCTGCGACTCCAGTTGGACTTCCTCTACTGCATGGCCCCTGCGGAGCGGCAGCGGGCCGCGTCCGGGCTCGCGGGCGGCGCGGCGATCGTCGCGCTCGGACTGATGCTGACCTGGTGGCTGCCGCGTCGGCTGATCCGCCGGATCGGACCACTGACCGCCCCTCCGCCGCACTGGCGGTCGCCGGGCCCGCCGGTACTGCTCGGCCGGCCCGAGCTCGTCGAGCCGTTCACTGTCCAGTACCTCGGGACACCGCACATCGTCATGCCGCGCGGCGCGCGGCGCCGACCCGAGGCGGAGATCGCGGCGGTGTTGCGGCACGAGAGCGCGCACGTCGCCGCCGGCGACGTGCGCCTGGTGTGGCTGGTTCGCGGGCTGCGAAGGGCCCTGCCGATCGTCGCCGTGCTACCGATGCTCGTGACCACGATCGCGGCTCTCGCCGGGCATGACCGCTCGGTGCTCGGCACCTTGACCAGCTGGGTCTGGCTGGACTACGCCGCCCGGGTCGGCCTGTTGGCCGTGGCCGCGTGGATCATCGGGGCACGCGTCGGCCGAGCCCGGGAACACGAGGCGGACGCCCATGCGGCGGCGGACGGAGCGGGCCCCGGTCTGACCGCCATGCTGGAGAGGGCCAAGGCCCGGCCACGTCTGCTGCGTGAGCGCCTGGCCGGGACACATCCCACCCCGCGGCAACGACTGGCCCACCTGGGCAACCGGACACCACCGGCGGTGCTCGGCCGCCTTGACGAGCTGGTCGCCGGAGTCCTCGCGGTGACCGTGCTCACGGCCGCCTACCAGGTGACCACGCCGGCGTTCACCGCCACGCCCGTCGCCGGCTGGACCCAGGCGATCGACGCCACCCTGGCCGGCGCACTGCTTGCGGTGGCGTGCGGTCCGGCCTGGTGGCATCAGCCGCCCCCGGACTCGAGGGCGCCCTGGTGGCACCGTGCGGGCGCCTATGTGACGGTCCCGTCGGCCGTGCCGGCCGGGCTGTACATCGGAGTCAACCGCACCGGCGCCACGAGCGGTGGCCCGTACGGCACCTGGTGGGTGCTGCTCACCCTGACTCTGGCGACCGCCGGGGCGACCGTGATCTGCGTGTCGCTGGCCCGGGCGTGGTGGCGTGCCGGCGGTGTGGGCGGCTGGGTCGTGCCGACGCTGGTGACCACGACCCTGTACGGATGCGCGTTCTGGGTCGGCACAACCTCATCCCTCTCCGTGTGGTTGGCGCAACCGTCCGACTATCTGATCCTCGCGACCGAGGCGGTCTGGGCCGGACCACTCGCAGTCTGCGCCGCCCTGGGCTGCGTGTTCGCGTGGCGTCTCCAGAGGACCGCGGCGGCGGGGACCGTCATGCCTGGGACCGTGGAGCCGGGGACCGTGGTGCCGCGGATCCCCCCTCTGATCGTCCTGCTCTCCGCCGGCGCCGCGGCAGCGGCGGCCTGCACGGTACGTCTGCGGACGGTGGCGCCCGTCGAGGCGGACGAGAAGGCCGCGGTCCAACTGCTCGACATGTGGTCGGCGTCCGCGGCCGGTGTGGCCGTGCTCCTGGCCCTCCTCGTCGCCGGAGCCGGATCCGTGCCCGACCTCCTGCGAGCGGCGCCACCGGCCACCGCGCTCGCCTTCGTGGCGATCTACATCCGGTGGGCGAGCACCTGGAGCGACCCCCTCGAAACGGCCCGTCGCTTCCTGGTGACGCCGCTTGCGGTGCTGGCTGTGTCCGTCCTCCTCGTCGCCGCGTTCATCCCCCTGCTGCCGGCCCGAGCCCGACCGCCGCATCGAACGGTCCTGTACCTGCTTCCCCCGCTGTCGGCCGGGATCGCCGCGGCCCTCACCGCGTTGCTGATCCACTATGCGGGTCTGCTGGAGTACCGCGTCCTTCTCTCCTTCGGATGACCGGCGGTGATCGTTCCACCTTTCCCCCTCGCGCGGCGATTGAGTGCGTCCGACCCGTATCCACCCCGCACTCACGGGGCATGGGTCAACAAGTGGGTCGACAAGCGGGAACAGGAGCCCCGGACGCGAGCGCTCAGGCAGGAGCGCCGAGGAACGGACGAGCACGCCAAGCGCCGGGCGGAGACGTCCGGCACCACGACGTCCACGGGAAGAGAGACAGAGGATGGTCCAAGCGGAACCCGAACCCCAGAGCATCGGCGTCCCGGCCGAGTCCACCCCGGGCGAGACCAGGGTGGCGGCGACACCGGTCACCGTGCGCAGACTCGTCGCGCTCGGGTACGACGTGGTGGTCGAACCGGGGGCGGGGGCCTCGTCCCGCTTCTCCGACGCGGCCTACGAGGAGGCCGGCGCCCGGCTCGGCGACCCCTGGGCGGCGGAGATCGTGCTCAAGGTGAACGGCCCCGCCACCGAGGAGATCGGCCGGCTGCGCGACGGGGCGACCCTCATCGCGCTGATCGGCCCGGCCCACAACGCGGAGCTGCTCGACGAACTGGCCCGGCGGCCGATCACCGTCCTCGCCATGGACGCCGTGCCCCGCATCTCCCGGGCACAGTCGCTGGACGTCCTCAGCTCGATGGCGAACATCGCCGGATACCGGGCCGTCGTCGAGGCCGCGCACGTCTTCGGACGCTTCTTCACCGGCCAGGTGACCGCCGCCGGCAAGGTGCCGCCCGCCAAGGTCCTGGTAGCCGGCGCCGGGGTCGCCGGGCTCGCGGCGATCGGCGCGGCCCGCAGCCTCGGCGCCGTCGTCCGGGCCACCGACCCCCGGCCCGAGGTCGCCGAGCAGGTCCGCTCCCTGGGCGGCGAGTTCCTCACCGTCTCCGCCGCGCAGGACGTCGGTACCGACGGCTACGCCAAGGCCACCTCGGACGACTACAACCGGCTCGCCTCACGGCTGTACGCCGAGCAGACGGCCGACGTCGACATCGTCATCACCACCGCGCTCCTCCCGGGCCGTCCGGCGCCTCGGCTCATCACCGCCGAGGACGTCGCGCGCATGAAGCCCGGCAGCGTCATCGTCGACATGGCGGCCGCCCAGGGCGGCAACGTCGAGGGCACCGTCGCCGGCAGGGCCGTCGTCACCGACAACGACGTGACGATCATCGGCTACACCGACCTGCCCGGCCGACTGCCCGCCCAGGCATCGCAGCTCTACGGCACCAACCTCGTCAACCTGATGAAGCTGCTCACCCCCGGCAAGGACGGCCGACTCGTCCTCGACCTCGACGACGTCGTACAGCGCTCCATGACCGTGGTCCGTGACGGGGAGAGGACCTGGCCCCCGCCCCCGGTGCAGGTGTCCGCCGCGCCGGCCCCCGCCATGGCCCCGGAGCCCGCGACGCCGTCCCCTTCCGAGGCAACGACGGCGAAGCCGGCCCGCCCGGCCCGGTCCGCCTACGCGCTCGTCGGCGCCGGAGCGCTCGCCCTGTTCCTGGTGACCGCCTTCTCGCCGAGCGAACTCATCGGCCACTTCACGGTGTTCGTGCTGGCCATCGTCATCGGCTTCTACGTCATCGGCCAGGTGCACCACGCGCTCCACACCCCGTTGATGTCGGTCACCAACGCCATCTCCGGGATCGTCGTGGTCGGCGCACTGCTGCAGATCGGGCACGGGAACACCGCCGTCACCGTGCTGTCGTTCGCCGCGATCCTGCTCGCGAGCATCAACATCTTCGGCGGATTCGCCGTCACCCGCCGCATGCTCGGCATGTTCTCGAAGGGCTGATCAGCGTTGACCATTGTCACGGCCGCAGAAGCCGCCTACGTCGTCGCCGCGCTGCTGTTCATCCTCAGCCTCGCGGGGCTGTCCCGGCACCGGACGTCCCGCTCGGGAGTCGTCTGGGGCATCACGGGCATGGTCATCGCCCTGACCGCCACCGTCGGGCTGGCCTCCCGGAGCGTCACCGCCACCGGCCTCGCACTGATCGCCGTGGCCACGGTCCTCGGCGCCGCCATCGGACTGTGGCGCGCCCGGGTCGTGGCGATGACCGGCATGCCCGAGCTGATCGCCATCATGCACAGCCTCGTCGGCCTCGCGGCCGCTCTCGTGGGCTGGAACGGCTACCTCGACGTCGACCCCGACCTCAGCGGTTCGCTGCTGGGCATCCACCACGCCGAGGTGTTCATCGGCGTGTTCATCGGCGCCGTCACCTTCACCGGCTCGGTCGTCGCGTACCTGAAGCTCTCGGCACGCATCGACTCCCGACCCCTCACGCTGCCCGGCAAGCACGTACTCAACGTGAGCGCCCTCGTCGCCTTCGTCGTGCTCACCGTCGCCTTCGTGGCCCGCCCGGGCATGGGCCTGCTCATCGCCGTCACCGTGATCGCGCTCGCCCTCGGCGCGCACCTGGTCGCCTCCATCGGCGGCGGTGACATGCCGGTGGTCGTCTCCATGCTCAACAGCTACTCCGGCTGGGCCGCGGCGGCCTCCGGTTTCCTCCTCGCCAACAACCTGCTCATCGTCACCGGCGCGCTCGTCGGCTCCTCCGGCGCCTACCTCTCGTACATCATGTGCAAGGCGATGAACCGCTCCTTCCTCTCAGTGATCGCCGGCGGCTTCGGGGCCCCGGCCCCGGCCGACGACGGCGAGCAGGGCGAGCACCGGGAGATCAACGCCGAGGAGACCGCGCAACTGCTGCACGACGCCTCCTCGGTGATCATCACGCCCGGCTACGGCATGGCGGTGGCCCAGGCCCAGTACCCGGTGGCCGAACTGGCGCGCAGGCTCCGTGAGCGGGGTGTCGAGGTGCGCTTCGGCATCCATCCCGTCGCCGGCCGGCTACCCGGACACATGAACGTGCTGCTCGCCGAGGCCCACGTGCCCTACGACATCGTCCTCGAGATGGACGAGATCAACGACGACTTCCCCGCCACCTCGGTCGTCCTCGTCATCGGCGCCAACGACACCGTCAACCCGGCCGCCATCGACAACCCCGCCAGCCCCATCGCCGGTATGCCCGTGCTGCACGTGTGGGAGGCCGCGAACGTCGTGGTCTTCAAGCGGTCCATGGCCGTCGGCTACGCGGGCGTGCAGAACCCGCTGTTCTTCCGCGAGAACACCCAGATGTTGTTCGGTGACGCCAAGCAGCGGGTGGAGGACATCCTGCGCGGCCTCGACGCCCTCGACACCCCGGTCCCGGAGATGGCCGGCACGTCACGCTGAACCGCCGGACCGAGGGGGGCGATCCGTCGTCCCGGACGGTACGCCGTCCGGGGCACGCCGCTTCGTGCGGGTGAAGGGCGCGCCACCATCCGGACGTCGTCCGTGTGGCGTGCTGTCGGCCCGGGTGCGCGTGGTGTGCGCTGAGGCCCTCGGGACGCTCACGCGAGAAGGAGACACACGCATGTTCGGACAGACACAGGCGTTCAGCGGCTTCGCGGTCGACGACCTCGACGAGGCCCGCAGGTTCTACGGGGAGACGCTGGGGCTGCGGGTGGAGGAGACCGGGGAGGGCGAGATGCGGACGCTGATCCTCACCCTCGGCAGTGGCGCGCGCGTCTTCGTCTACCCGAAGGAGACGCACACACCCGCGACGTTCACGCTCCTCAACTTCCCGGTGGACGACATCGGGTCCGCCGTGGACGAACTGGAGCGGCGCGGCGTGAGCCTCGAGCTCTATCCCGGGTTCGACCACGACGAGAAGGGCATCGTCCGGGTCGGCGACGGCGGCCCCGCGGCGATCGCGTGGTTCACCGACCCGGCCGGGAACGTCCTCTCCGTGCTCCAGGAGAACTGACGCACGCGGTGACGGGTCAACGGCCGAACCGTCGTCAGGGACGGGACCGGCCGTTCCGCCAGGATCGTGGGCGGTTCGCCCACGGGGTGCACCTGGCCTGGATCGGCCGTACGGCCGAGGGATTGCCTACGGCCGGGACGGATGGCCGGCCGTACGGCCGAGGCGGGTGCCTGTACCGACGGGAGAGGTTGGGTCCGCAACCCACCTCTCTCCACCAGGAGCATCCATGGCACGCAAGCCACTCATCACCACCGGCGTCGCGGCGGCCGCGCTGGCCGTCGGCGGTGGAGCCCTCACCTACGCGATGAGCGGTACGGAGTCGATCAACAGGCTCGACGAGTCCACGACGGTGACTGGACGGCCAGAAGGCGCTCAGCGGGAGAGCCGTCACCGGCCGCACCGCGTCGAAGTACAGTCCGCTGCCGTGGATCGGCGCCGACACGGACATCGTGAAGTGCCCCGACCTCAAGGCGGTGGCCGGCACCGAGGTGGCGTGCCTCGCGAAGGACGGCGACGGCAAGGACCTGTCCGTCCCGGTCACCGTCGTCGAGGCCGACGACTCCAGCACACCTGGACGTTCGAACGCGCCTAGGGCCCTTCTGACGGATCTCCGCGGCGTCGCGACGCCCGGCACGCCCTCTCGCCGCACCGGGCGAAAGCCCCACGTACGTCCAGTACGAGGTCTTCCGCCCGGCACGCCGAGAGCACGCACCGAACACCGCTCCTTCTCCCACGGAGATCCGCCAGAAGGGCCCTGGCGGCGATCGGAACGTCAGGCCGCCTCCGTATTTTTCAGTGCTGGTCAGGGCCTGCTGAACAACTTCCCGACCCTGCAGAGTCGGTGTCGGCCGATGGCACGCCCCCGTGCCCTCGGCTCCTTGGCAGGCGGCCCCGAGTCCCCGTCCCCCCCGGCGGCTCGGGGCCGCCTCTCGCCTCGCGTACGCGACGTCGTACGGACCACGTACCGACCACGGGGAAGGGACCTTCCTTTGCAGAGCGAACACCAGCGGACGAGAAGGCGAAGGCGCGGACAGGGCGGAACGGTGTTCGGCCTGGTCTCCGCGCTCGTCCTGGCCGGCCTCACCGCGACCGTGACAGGCGCTTTCGCGGCACCCTCCGCTCCGGCCGACCCGCCCGCCGGCCCTCCGGGCGGCCCCGACAGGCCCAGCGCGCACGTGACGCTGCTGACCGGTGACACCGTGGCCCTGGACCGCGGTGGCCGGGTGGTCGAGGTGCGGCCGGGCACGGGCCGTGACGGGATCGGGTACTCGGTACGGCGGTTCGCCGGGCACACCTACGTCGTTCCGCGCGACGCGACGAGACTGCTGGGCAGTGGCAGGCTGGACCGCCGCCTGTTCGACGTCACGCAACTGGTCGAGGACGGCTACGACGACGCACATCGGCGGCGGGTCCCGCTGATCGTCTCCTACCAGGGCTCCAGCCGTGCGCAGCAGGGCGCCAGGGATGCCCTCTCGGCGGCCGAGGCGGATGTCACGCACCGGCTGCAGGCCATCCGGGGCGATGCACTGACCGCGGACAAGTCGGACGCGGAGAAGGTGTGGCAGGCGCTGACCGACTCCGCGGGCAGCCGTACCGCCGCGACCACCGCCCCCGGTATCGGCCGGGTGTGGCTGGACGGCCGGGTCAGGACCAGCGCGCGGGACGCCGCCCCGGACCCGCGCGGAGGGGCCGCCCAGATCGGTGCCCCGGCGGCCTGGAAGGCGGGCTACGACGGCCGGGGCGTCAAGGTCGCCGTCCTGGACACCGGCGTCGACGCCACCCACCCGGACCTGAAGGGCAGGATCGCCAGGGCCAAGGACTTCACCGGCTCCGGCTCCGCCGACGACAGGCAGGGCCATGGCACCCATGTCGCGTCCACCATCGCCGGCTCCGGCGCGAAAAGCGGCGGGAAGTACAAAGGCGTGGCGCCCGGGGCGGAACTGCTCGTCGGGAAGGTCCTGGACGACACGGGCTTCGGCGAGGACTCGGACATCATCGCCGGTATGCAGTGGGCCGTGGCGCAGGGCGCCAGGGTCGTGAACATGAGCCTCGGTGACGCCGACATGCCGGGCGTCGACCCCCTGGAGAAGGCCGTCGACGACCTGTCGGCCTCCTCCCGCACCCTGTTCGTGATCGCCGCCGGCAACTCGGGCCCCTCGGACAGCACGCTCGGCTCACCCGGGTCGGCCGCCGCGGCCCTGACGGTGGGAGCCGTCGACCGTGACGACAAGCTCGCCTCCTGGTCCAGCCGCGGCCCCACCGCCGACGGTCGCCTGAAGCCGGACATCGCCGGGCCCGGCGTCGACATCATCGCCGCGAAGGCCGCCCACGGCTCCGAGGGCAACGACGAGGCACCCGGGTACGTGTCGATGTCCGGCACCTCCATGGCCACCCCGCACACGGCCGGTGCCGCCGCCATCCTCGCGCAGCAGCATCCCGGCTGGACCGGCGAGCGGCTCAAGTCCGCTCTCACCGCCTCGGCGAAGACGCTGAGCGGCGTCACCGCCCACGACGTCGGCACCGGCCGGGTCGACCTGACCAGGGCGCTCGACGCCACCGTCGCCGGCGAGCCGACCTCGGTCGACTTCGGCGCTGCGAACCCGTGGCCGCACGACGACGACACCCCGGTCACCCGGACGGTCGGCTATCGCAACGACGGCACCCACCCGGTCACCCTGGATCTGGTCGTCACCGTGAGCGGCCCTGACGGCAAGCCCGCACCGACCGGCATGGTCATCGTGTCGCCCGCCCGGCTGACCGTCCCGCCGGGCGGCACCGCGAACGCGACGATCACGGCCGACACCCGAATCGGCGACGCCGACGGCGTCTACTCCGGCGTCGTCACCGCGACCGGTGACGGGCAGCGCGTGCGCACCGCACTCGCGCTCGACCGGGAGGTCGAGACCCACACGCTGACTCTGGTCACCACCCGCCGGGACGGCAAGCGCGACAACGAGCCCGATGCCCTGGTGGCCGGCCTGGACACGGGCAGGCAGTTCGCCCCCTACGACGACGGCAAGGCACGCAACGGCACGGTCACCCTGCGGCTGCCCAGGGGGCGCTACGCCGTCAACGCCCTGGCCACCGACCCCGCCGACCGCACCGCCCAGCTGGTCGCCCCCCACATCATGCTCGACCACGACACCACCGTCGCCCTCGACGGGCGCAAGGCCAAGCCGGTGAAGGTGACCGCTCCGGACCGCCGGGCCACCCTGCGCGACGGACAGGTCGTGTTCGCCGCCCGCGGCGGCAAGCCGGCCTACGACCTCTCCGTCGCCACCGGCCTCGACACCAAGGGCACCTTCCTCGCCCAGGTCGGCCCGAGCGCTCCCGCGGGCTCCTTCATCGCGCAGGTCGGCGGTGTCTGGCAGCGCACCGCGACCTCACCCGCGTACCACCTGATCACCACCCGTACCGGCGGTTTCTTCGACGGCCTGACCCGTACCTACGCCTCCACACGCGGCATGTCCCGGGTGAACACCTCCGTCGCCACCGCCCTGTCCGGGGCGACGACCGCGCCGAGCACCACGTGGAGCACACCGGGCTGGCCGGCTCTGGACCGGGCGACGTCGCTCCTCGAAGGGCCGCGGCGCGCGGCACCCACCGCGTCGGTCGTGCAGTACCTGTCCACCGACCACCGGCTGCGCTGGATCCTCGGCGCACGGACGCAGAACGGTACGGACGGCGAGGGCCTGGTCGCCTTCGCCACCCCGCGCCGTTTCGAGCCGGACCGTACCTACCGCGTCACCCTGGACAGCGGCGTCCAGGGCCCGATCGTGACCCCCACGCAGCTCGTGGGCGGTCTGCGGATCGGCCGCAGCTACACGGTGTGCGTGCCGATGTTCTCGGACGGGGCCGGCGACTTCTCCTACTCCCGGCAGGTCCAGATACGGACCCGGCTCACCTCCGGCAGCAAGGTCATAGGCGACTTCACGGGGGACACGTGCCCCCACGTGTACTCCAACCTGCGGGCCACGACGGCTCGCTACAAGCTGTCGATCACCGCCGACCGCAGCAAGGGCTACCGGATCAGTGACCACGTCGAGGGCGTGTGGACGTTCACGTCGGCGAACACGCCCGAGACCCGGGTCGTCGTCTGGCCGCTGTCCGTCGTCCGGTTCCACCCGAAACTGAGCCTGACCGGCACGGCCCGAGCGGGCGCCCGCATCACCGTCCCGCTGTCGCTGCAGGGCCCGGCAGCGGCCAAGGGGCACCTGAAGTCGCTGACGGTGAAGGTGTCGTACGACCGCGGACGGACCTGGAAGTCGGTCACCGTGCACGGCATCGCCGACGGCAAGCCTTACCTCACCCTTACCAACCCGAAGAAGCCCGGCACCGTCTCCCTGAGGACAGCGCTCGTCGACACCGCCGGGAACACCTACGACGGCACGATCCGCAACGCCTACCGCACCGCCCGGTAACAGGCGGCACCCCGGCGGTGGTGGCCCGGCCACCACCGCCGCACGCACCACCGCTCGACCAGCTCCTCGCACACGAACGGAACCACCATGCCCGCACACCGCCGCCGGCGTATGACCCGCCGCGATGTCCTGCTCAGAACCGCCGCCGGCGGACTCGTCCTCGGCGGTGGCGCCGCGGTCTCCGGCCCGCTGCTCGCCACCGCCGACGCTGCCGGCGGCACCTTCGGATACCGCGACGACGGGCGGGCCTACGTCATCGACACCGGCGCCGGCCTGGTCCTCAAGATCGACCGCCGCAACGGCGACCTGACCTCCCTGGTCTACCGGGGCACCGAGTACCAGGGCTACGGCAACCGGAACTCACACGTCGAAACCGGTCTGGGCGCCTCGTCGGTGAGCATCCGCAAGGCCGCCGACACCGTCCTGGTCACCGTCGTCCACGGCACGATGCACCACTACTACGCCGCCCGCCGCGGCGAGAACAACGTCTACATGTGGACGAACAAGGCGGACGCCTCCATCACCGCCACCCGCTACATCGTCCGCGTCAGGCCCGGCCTGTTCCCCAACGACGCGCCCGATTCCTGGGACGCGCGCACGGACACCCTGATCGAGGCGCAGGACATCCGCCGCGAACCGAAGGGCAACACCCGCTCCAAGCACTACTCCAACCAGCGCGTCATCGACTACAGCCACGTCGGCTGGAGCGACGGCAAGGTCGGTATGTGGATGGTCCGCAGCAATCACGAGAAGGCGTCCGGCGGACCGTTCTACCGCTCGCTCATGCGTCACCACTACGAGGACGGCGCCGGCCTGTACGAGATCCTCTACTACGGCGAGAACCAGACGGAGCCGATGCGCTTCGGCCTCCAGGGTCCGTACGTCCTCGCCTTCACCGACGGTGGCGCGCCTGCCCGGTCCCTGAGCCACGACGTCATCGACACCTCGTGGGTGGACGGTCTGGGCCTGGTCGGCTGGGTCGGCCGCGGCGGTCGCGGGCGGGTCGCCGGTGTCGGTATCAGTGGTCGCGACGAGGGCACGGTGTACACCGTCGGATTCGCCGCCTCCGACGCCCAGTACTGGGCGAAGACCGACCCGGCCACCGGCCGTTTCCAGTCGCCCTCCATGCTGCCGGGCACGTACAAGCTCACCGTCTACAAGGACGAACTCGCCGTGCACACGGCGTCCGTCACCGTCACGGCCGGGAGGACGACGGCCCTGCACACGATGAGGATCACCGCGGACCCGGGACGGCGGCCCGCGATCTGGCGCGTCGGCGACTGGACCGGCACACCGCGCGGCTTCCGCAACGCCTCCCTGATGACCACGATGCACCCCTCCGACGCCCGGGCCAGACCATGGGCCCCCGGCGTCCACACCGTGGGCTCCTCGTCCCCGGCGGACTTCCCCTGCTACCAGTGGGCGGACATCAACAACAGACGGAAGATCCGTTTCCGGCTGACGCGGGACCAGCTGGCCTCCGGCCACACACTCAACATCGGGATCACCACCGCGTTCGCCAAGGGCAGGCCCCGGATCACGGTCAACGACTGGGTCTCGGCCGTGCCCGCCCCCGCCGCTGAACCCACGACCCGCTCGCTCACCGTCGGCTCCTACCGTGGCAACAACCACACCTACAGCTACGCGATCCCGGCGAGCGCCTGGGTGAGGTCGGCGGACGCCTACCAGGAGCTGACGATCGACATCGTCAGTGGCTCCGGCGGCACCGCCTTCCTCAGCCCCGGAGTGTCGTACGACGTCATCGAGCTGGTGCCCTGAGCCCGATGTGTCCTGGGACTCATCGAGTGGGACGGGATTGCTGCCGGACGGGCGAAAAACGTAAGTTGAGCGCCCGCTCTTGTGTTTGAGGTTCGAAGGGTGTCACCTGGTGGGTCGTCGCGAGAAGCCGGTTGACCCCGACGCCGGTCCGGTGCAGCGCCTCGCGCACGAGCTGCGCCTGCTGAGGGAGAAGGCCGGAAAGCCGCCGTACCGGGAGATGGCGCGGCGGGCCGGCTACTCCACGACCGCGCTGTCGCAGGCAGCGGCCGGTGACCAGCTGCCGACCCCGGCGGTGGTGCGCGCCTACGCGGAAGCACTCGACGCCGACCCCGAGGAGTGGGAGGCCCGCTGGCGGGAGGCGGACACCGAGCTGCGTGCTCCCGCGGCCGACGAGCGCGCGCCGTTCCGAGGTCTGGCCCGCTTCGAACCGGCCGACAGCGACCTGTTCTTCGGCCGGAAGGCCCTGATCGGGGACCTGCTGGACCTGGCCCGCGCACACCGGTTCGCGGCGGTGTTCGGACCCTCCGGCAGCGGCAAGTCCTCGCTGCTGCGCGCCGGGCTCGTCCCGCAGCTGCGGGAGGGCGAGGGCGACGGACGCCCGGCGGTGATCCGGGTCCTCACCCCCGGCGAGCGGCCCGCGCACACCCACGCGAAGGCGCTCGTCCCGAAGGGCGGCGAGTCGGACACCTGGGTGATCGTCGACCAGTTCGAGGAGCTGTTCACCCTCTGCCACGACCGGAAGGAACGGGACCGCTTCCTGGACGCGCTGCTCGTCGCGCGCCGGCCGGAGAGCCGTCTGCGGGTGGTCGTCGCGGTGCGCGGCGACTTCTACGGCCACTGTGCCGAGCACCGGGAGCTCGCGGAGGCGGTCGGGCACGCGAGTCTGCTGGTCGGGCCGATGAGCGCGGACGAGCTCCGCGAGGTCGTCACCGGCCCCGCCGGCACGGCGGGGCTCAACGTGGAACGTGCGCTGACCGCGCGGATCGTCGAGGAGGCCGGAGACCGGCCGGGGGCGCTGCCGATGCTCTCGCACGCGCTGCTGGAGACCTGGCGCCGTCGACGGGGCCGCACGCTGACGCTGGCCGGGTACGAGGAGTCGGGAGGTGTCCGCGGAGCGATCGCCGCCACCGCCGAGCAGGTCTACGGCGGCCTGGACGAGGGTCATGCCCGCAGGGCACGGCGCATCCTGCTCCGGCTGATCGCCCCGGGCGACCGCACGGCCGACACCCGCCGCCCGGCCTCCCGCTCCGAGCTGGGCCCCGGTGCGCCGGACGTCCTGGAGCGCCTTGCCGCTGCCCGCCTGGTCACGCTGGACGGCGACACCGTCGAACTCGCCCACGAGGCCCTGATCACCGGCTGGCCGCGCCTCGCGGGCTGGATCGAGGAGAGCCGGGAGCGGCTGCGCACCCAGCGGAGCCTCGGCGAGGCCGCCCGCGCCTGGGAGGAACTGGACCGTGACACCGGCGCGCTGTACCGGGGGGCACGGCTGGCCCGCGCCGAGGAGCTGTTCGGCACGCGGCGGAAGACGGAGGAGGACGACGACCTCACCGGGCCGGAGCGGGCCTTTCTGACCGCGTCGGCCACGGCCCGTGACACCGAGCGGGACGCCGGGACGCGCGCCGCCCGGCGCACCCGTGCCCTCGCTGTCGGTCTCTGCGTGTTCCTCGTCCTCGCGCTGACCGCGGGACTGGTCGCCTGGCAGCGCGACCGGCTCAGCGAGGAGGAGGCCGCCAAGGCCGCCGCCCGCCGCCTGGCCACCGTCGCCGAGAGCCTGCGCGCCACCGACCCCCGCACCGCGTCCCTGCTCGGCGCCGCCGCGTGGCGGATCGCCCCGCTCACCGAATCCCGCTCGGCCCTGCTGGGCGCGCTCGCGCAGCCGGAACGGGACGCCTTCACCGATCCGCAGACCGGACGGGACGTCGGACGCTTCCTCACCGACCAGGGCCGCACCCTGCTCAGGGTCGACGGCTCCCATGTCACCAGCTGGAGCGTGGCCGAGCACCGCCGCACCGGCAGCTACCACCTGCCGGCCGGCACCGAGGCGTACGGCGCCGGCACCGACGCCCGGTTCCTCCTGCTGACCTCCGCCGACAGCGACATGCTGTGGAACCTCCCCGAGGGGAGGTCCGCCGCCGATCTGGGCGACACGGAGTTCGCTGCGAGCGCGCCCGACGGCGAGGCCTACCTCACCCGGCCGTTCGATCGCCCGGGCCGGCTGGAGGTGCGCCGGACGGACGACGGCCACGTCCTCTTCACCACCGACGCCGCCCGCGTCCTCACCACGGCCGCCCTCGGCCCCGGCGGACACCTGGCCGCGTTCTGCCCCGCCGACGGCCCGCCACAGGTGTGGGACACCGCGCACGGCAAGCGACTGCCCGGCGACTGGGCCACGGCGGACGGAACCGTCTGCGGCACCGGCTCGGGAGCGGACGGCGGGGAGCGCCTGCTGCGCCTCAGCCCGGACGGCAGACGGCTGGCCGCGGTCCATGGCACGGCGGTGACCGTCTGGGACGTCCGGGGTGGACGGGTCGTCGCCGACTTCACCAGCGGTGGCTCCACCGGCTTCACGCAGGCCGATCTCTCTCCCGACGGGGAGTTCCTCGCCACGGCCGACGACCATGAGATCGCCGTATGGGCGCTCGCCTCGGGCGGCGGGCTGGTCTTCCACCGGCCGCTGGCCGGCGCGGAGGTCAGTGCCCTGACATGGGTACCGGACCACGGCCGCCGCAGCCTGCGCTACCTGGACCGCGCCACCGTCAGCAGCCTCGACCTGACCGACCGCCTCACCACCACCTGGCAGAACCCCCCGGCCGACGCCACGCTCCTCGCCCCGGACGGCACCACCCTCGCCACCGTCACCCGCGCCGGCAAGGGCTACCGTCTCGAACTGCGCTCCACCGGCACTCCCGCCGGCCCCGTCCGGCGCACGCTCGGCCCCCTGCCGAGCGCCACCGGCGACGAGACACCTCTTCTCGCCTTCAGCCCGGACGGCCGCGCCCTCGCCGTCGCCGACACCACGTCCTCGGGCGGCTCGCTGAGACAGCGCTACACCCTGTGGAACGTCCGGGACCGCACGGTCCGTACGGTCCTCACCACCTCCGGAGCGGCCGACCGCCCCGTCTCCTCGATCGCTCTGGGACCCGCCGGGCGCATGCTGCTGGCCGCGCGCTCCGCGGGCGGCAGCAGCATGGCGGAGGTCTGGGACACGCGAACCCACCGCACGTCCCGCACCCTGCACGGCCTGTCCGGGCCGGCGTCGGCCGTGCGACCGGACGGACGGCTTCTCGTCGACTCCGGCGACATGTACGCCGACCTCCCCACCGGCAAGGTCTCCGGCTGGGCACTCGCCGACGGCCGGCAGGTCACCGCGCTCGCCTTCACACCCGACGGCACCCGACTCGCCGTCGGTGACACCACCGGGCACGTGACCCTCTGGGACGGCGACCTGCGGCGCACCACAGGCGTCCTGACCGGCACCGCCGACACGGTCCCGAGCGGCCCGACCGAGGCCGTGGGCGCGCTCGCCTTCTCCTCCGACGGCCGCACCCTCGCCGTCGGGGGCTCGGAGGGCACCCTCCGGCTGTGGGACACCGCCGGCCAGCGGATCCTCGGCGGGGACCTGCCCACACCGGGGGACGAGATCCGCTCGCTCGCCTTCAGCCAGGACGACGGCACGCTCTACGCCGCCGGGCCGAACGTGCTGCTGCAACGCCACCGCATCGCCCCCGAAGCGGCCGTCCGCGCCATCTGCGAACGGGCGGGCGGCGGACTGACCCGGCCCCTGTGGCAGAGGTACGTCCCCGACGCGCCGTACCGGCGGATCTGCCCGCCGACGCACTGACCGACAGAGGAACGAGCGCCCGGAGCCGACCACGGAATTGTTCACAGCGACCCGGGGCTCGCTGAAAAACGCCCGTGACCAGCACGATCGGAACACAACGGCCGTCCGCGTCCTCCCACGCGACGGCCGCCCGGCGTCCGGTCCGTGACGCGCGGAAGGTCCCCTCTCCTCAGGTTCTGGTCACATGCGTTCTCGCACCCTGTTCCCCGCCCTCCTGCTGCTCGGCTCGCTCACCTCGGCCTGCGCGATCGGCACCTCCGAGTCTCCGGCCACGGCACCGGACGGCGCCCGGCCCGGCTCGTCACCCGCCCCGGTCCGCACGGTCGACCCGTCGAAGATCAAGGGCCTGGAGATGGTGGGCGACAGCAGCGAGAACAGCTCCTGCCCCTTCTCCACCAGCTACCCGGACGTTCCGGGAGCGGAGGCGATGACGGCCGCGATGAAGAAGGACGTGGAGCAGCGCCTGGCGAGCTTCCGCTCGGGGGCGTGCGAGACGGGCCCCGACGGCGCGGAGAACCGCGAGCTCAACATCAGCCACCAGTTCCTGGTGGCCTCCGGGGACGTGCTCGGCGTCCGCCTCACCACCCAGGACCACAGCTCCGTGACGGACGGACGATCCGACACGGTCTACTGGTACGACGGCAGGGCCGGCGCCCACCGCACACCGCTCGGGCTCGTCGCCGAAGGTTCCCGGGACGCCTTGACCACCGAACTCAAGGAACGGCTCGAAGGACGGGAGGGCGTGGACGCCACCGACCTGGACGACACGTTCTCCGACGTTGCTTCCCGCATCTCCGTTCTGGACGACATGGACTTCACCGCCGACGGCGGGCTGCGGGTGACCTTCGACCGCGGTGAGGCGGGGGTCCCGGCCGCCGGTCGCATCTCGGTGGTCCTGCCCAGGGAGACGATCACCCCGTGGCTGTCCGGCTTCGGCGAGCGCGCCCAGCGGCAGACCATGCGCCCCGGCCCCTCACTCGACCTCGGCGCGCCCCATGAGCCCGCCCCGGCCGTCCCCACCCACACCGCGTCCGGCGACGACGACACCGACTGCAGGAAGGTCACGTGCATCGCCCTGACCTTCGACGACGGACCCGCCGCCCCCGAGACCGCGAACCTGCTGACCCACCTCGCCCGGTACAAGGCCCGCGTCACGTTCTTCACGGTCGGCCAGAACGTCGCCGCCCACCCCGACCTCGTCCGAGCCGAGGCCAGGGCCGGTCACGAGATCGGCAACCACTCCTGGAACCACCCCGACCTCACCAGGCTCACCCCACGCCAGGTCGCCTCCCAGCTCAGCCGCACCAGCGCCGCCATCAGGGCGGCCACCGGCAAGGCGCCCACCCTCTTCCGCCCGCCCTACGGCGCCGTCAACCACACGGTCAAGACCGTGACGACCCTCTCGCCGGTGCTGTGGGACGTCGACACCGAGGACTGGAAGTACCGCGACCCCGCCAGGGTGGCCCGGACCGTCATCGACAAGGCCCAGCCCAACGATGTCGTGCTCCTGCACGACATCCACCCCACCTCGGTCGCGGCCGTCCCCGAGATCCTGCGGACGCTGAGCGCCCGCGGCTACCACTTCGTCACCGTCAGCCATCTGCGCGCCACGCTGTGACCCGTCGTGTCGTGGGTCGCCCGCGCCTGTCGCTCGCGACCCACGCCCTGTTCCCAGGCCCAGGCGGCGATCTCCACCCGGTTACGGGCGTCGATCTTCTGCTGGGCGCAGAAGCGCCGCCGCCCGCGGCGACGCGCCGGGCTCGCCCATGTGGCGAATCACAGCCGTGAGTACCAGCGAGCCACCCGCGGCGAGCAGGGCACGTACCCGCCCGTTCGGCCGACGGGCGGTCCACAACGGTGCCAGGCAGGCGAGCGGGGCCGGACACCATCGTCAGCAAGGTCGGCCAGCGGTGGCCCGGCGCCCCGCCGGCGAACGCGTCCAGCAGCCACAGCAGGCCGAGGAAGATCCACCCTGCAGCGATCGGAGTCCGGCGGAACAATGGAATTTCGGGGTTCTGCCCCGCAGGATACGGAAGCGGTGCGTCCCGACGGACTCGGCGGCCGACGCCCGGCAGGCGCAACCGGCCGTCCGGCCGAGACGGCCGGCCCCCGAGCGCCTGGTGGACGGCATGAACCCGCTGAACACCGCTTCCCCCGCCTCTTGGGGAGGCCGGCCTCACCAAGAGGCCGTGGTTCCGGACGCCGCCCGCAGCAGGGAGACGCTCATCCCGGACACGGGTCGAGCGACGGGGGTGGGCGTCGCGCCCGGCGTCACTCAGCCCGGTCGGTCTCCCGCGCGCACCAGACCGGTCTCGTAGGCGACGACGACCAGCTGCGCCCGGTCGCGGGCGCCGAGTTTGGTCATCGCCCGGTTGGCGTGGGTCTTGACGGTGACCGGGGTGACGAAGAGGCGTTCGGCGATCTCGTCGTTGGACAGGCCGGATCCCACCAGCGTCAGCACTTCCCGCTCCCGCGGAGTCAGCGTGGCCAGCCGCCGGGGGTCGACGAGGTCGCCGGGGGAAGGAGCGGCCAGGACACGGGCGATGAGACCCTTGGTGGCGGCCGGGGACAGCAGCGCCTCGCCGGCCGCCACGAGCCGGACCGCGTCGAGCAGATGCGCCGGCTCGACCCCCTTGCCGAGGAAGCCGCTGGCGCCTGCCCGCAGGGCCTCGACGACGAGTTCGTCCTCCTCGAACGTGGTCAGGACGAGGACCTTGACCCCGGCCAGGTCCTCGTCCTGACCGATCAGCCGCGTGGCCTCGATACCGTCGACCTCGGGCATGCGGATGTCCATCACCACGACCTCGGCGCGCTCCGACCGGGCCAGCCGCACCGCTTCCCGCCCGTTGGCGGCCTCCCCGACGACCTCCATGTCGGGCTGGGCGTCGATGAGTAGGCGGAACGTGCCCCGGAGCAGGGCCTGGTCGTCGGCGAGCAGGACGCGAATGGGCATGGATGAACTTTTCTCACGGAGTGTCAGACAGGGGTGGGGAGCGAGAGCGGCA
The DNA here is from genome assembly GCF_042802995.1 of Streptomyces sp. NPDC057438. Lineage (NCBI taxonomy): Bacteria > Bacillati > Actinomycetota > Actinomycetes > Kitasatosporales > Streptomycetaceae > Streptomyces > Streptomyces sp. NPDC057438. The sequence continues at coordinate 61,529 of NZ_JBHVDD010000003.1, read as the reverse complement.
GTTCGGCGACCACCCGGAAGCCGCCTTCGGGCCGCGGCCCGGCCGTCACGGTACCGCCGATGGCGGTGGCCCGTTCGTGCATTCCCATGAGTCCATGGCCGGTTCCCGCGCCCTTCGGCGCGCCCGGCGGCCCGTCGTCGGTGACGGTGACCCGGAGTGAGTGGACTCCGTGGTCCAGAACCACCGTGGTCCGGGTCGCGGAGGCGTGCTTGTGGGTGTTGGTGAGTGCTTCCTGGACGATCCGGTAGGCGGTCAGTTCGGTCGCGGGCGCCAGAGGCGACGGATCGCCGGTACGGGTCACCCGCACGGAGAGTCCACTTGTCCGGAACCCGCTGACGAGGGCGTCGAGATCGGCGAGGCGGGGGATGGGCGCACGAGAACCGGGCGCGTCGTCATGCTGCCGCAACAGCCCGACGGTGGCCCGCAGTTCGTCCAGCGCCGCCCGGCTGTTGTCCTTGATGTGGGCCAGTGCCTCGTAGGCCTGTTCCGGGTTGGCGCGCATGAGGTGATGGGCAACCCCCGCCTGGGCGTTGACCAGGGTGATGTGGTGGGCGACCACGTCGTGCAGGTCGCGCGCGATGCGTACGCGCTCCTCGGCCACCCGGCGCCGGGCCTCCTCCTCGCGCGTGCGCTCGGCGTGCTCCGCGCGCTCCCTGGCCGCTGCGAGGTGCTGACGGCGGCTGAGGACGGCGCGGCCGATCGCCGTGGCCGCGATCGCGGCGTCGAGGCGCAGCAGGCCGGCTCCGCCCACCAGGGACTCCATGTGCGTGGCCGCGTAGACGCCCGTGATCGCAACGGCCGCGGTGAAGCCGACGATCCATGCGGTGCGTCGACTGCAGTGGAGGGCGAGCGTGTACAGGGCGACCAAGGTCGCCGCCGGGGTCGGCGAGATGTGCGAAGCGACGGCCATCAGCGTGAGGTCGCCCGCCAGGGTGAAGAGGGCCACCCCCAGGGGCCAGCGGCTGCGGAAGGCCAACGGCACGCACGACAGCGCCGTCCACACCACCTCGTCCCAGCGTGGCTCGTGCCAGCCGGAGTCTCCGACGGCGGTCGCCGCGGCGGCGATCAGGATCAGAGGAACCGCGGGCAGCGCGTCTTTGATCCGATCATGACGAGACAGCCAGTGTCGCCACACCATGGGCAGTTCCATTCCCTCACTCTAGGCAGCGCGGGCCGGCGGAAGGCGGGAGGGCCCCACGCTCCGCCGGCCCGCCGTGCGATGCCGGTCTGTCGTGCGGCGCGGCCCGCGTGCGGTGCCGGTCCCGCGTGTGTCGTCGGTCCAACGGGGTGTCGTCGGTCAGGTGGCCAGACCGGCGGCTTCCGGTTCACGCACCGGCTGCCGCGGAGGGGCCGGCTCGTCGGCGGGGCCTTCGACGGACACGTTCGGCAGTGCCCTGTCCAGCCGTCGGGGCAGCCACCAGTTCGCCCTGCCGCACAGGTGCATGAGGGCGGGGACGACGATCATGCGGATCAGCAGGGCGTCCGCGGCGACCGCGACCGCGAGACTGACCCCGAACTCGGAGATCACCCGCATGCCGCCGAACACGAAGGAGCCGAAGACACAGACCATGATGGTGGCGGCCACGGCGATGACCTTGCCGGTCTCGGCCTGCCCGACCCGGATCGCGCGATTGCTGTCCCCGGTGTGGGCCCACTCCTCACGCATCCGGCTGACCAGGAAGACCTGGTAGTCCATGGACAGACCGAACATGATGCCGACGACCAGGATCGGTACGAACGACTCGATCGGACCGGCGGACCCGAGTCCCAGGAGCCCGGCGCCATAGCCGTACTGGAAGACGACCACGATGGCGCCGAAGGCCACGCCGATGCTGAGAATGTTCAGCAGCGCGCCGACCGCCGGAATGAGCAGGCTGCGGAAGGCGACGGCCAGCAGTAGGAAGCCGAGCGCGGCGATCACCAGGACGAAGAGGGGGAGCTTGCCCATCAGGACCGAGGCGAAGTCGTCGTTGCTCGCGGTGACACCGCCGACGTAGACCTTCATCGACGTGCCTCGCTCGGCGCGCGGGATCACGTCGTCACGCAGGTGATGGATCAGGTCGGACGTCGCCGCCGACTGCGGGGAGGTCGTCGGGACCACGGAGACCACACCGACGCTCTGACCGCCCTTCGTGGGCGCGGCGCCGGCACTGGCCACCCCGTCGACCTCACCGAGCGCGGTGACCAGTTGTGCCGCGGCTGCCTTGTCGGTGGAGGTGGGGGCCTGGACGGCCAGGACGAGCGGTCCGTTGAAACCGGGCCCGAAACCGTCCGCGATCATGTCGTACGCCTGGCGGTTCGTCGAGGTCGTGGGCAGGTTGCCGTCGTCGGACGCGCCCAGCCGCAGGGACAGGGTCGGGAACGCGAGTGCCGTCAGTACGGTCAGGGCGACGAGACCCAGCGTCCTGGGCCGGGCCTGGACGCCCTCGGCCCACCGGCTCCACACCCCGGCCCGTCCCGCGGAACGGGTCCACGTCCGTCCGGCCGTCGTCGCGCGCTCCCTGCGGCTGAGGACGCGCGGACCGATCAGTCCGAGCATGGCCGGCAGCAGGGTGAGGGCGGCCAGGACGGTCAGTACCACGGTGACGGCGGCGCCGATCGCCATGCCGTTGATGATGCCGACGTTCAGGGTGAGCATGCCGAGCAGTGCGACGACGACGGTGAGCCCGGCGAACACCACGGCGCGGCCGGAGGTGTTGAGGGACTTGGCGACCGAGTCGGCCACACTCATGCCGGACATGAGGTTGCCCCGGTGCCGGTTGACGATGAAGAGGGCGTAGTCGATGCCCACACCCAGACCGATCAGTGAGCCGAGCGTCAGCGTGGTGTCGGAGAGGGTGATGACGTGGCTGAGCAGGATGACCGTGACCGCCGACGTACCCACGCCGACGATGGCCGTGATGATGGGCAGCGCCGCCACCCACACCGCCCGGAAGACGAACAGCAGGACGATGAAGGCCAGGATGACGCCCATCGCGTCGGCGACGGCGTTCGGCTCCGGGTTGACGGTGAACGCCTGCCCGTTGAGGGCGATGTGCAGGCTGTCCGTCCCCGGTTCGGTGGCCAGGTCCTTCACATGCTCGATCCGGGCGTCCGAGACGTCCTCGTCGAAGGCGACCGTCGCGTAGGCCGTCCTGCCGTCCTCGCTGATCTGCCTCTTGCCCGCGGGTGTGTAGGGGCTGGTCACCGCGGCGACGCCCGGAGCGTCGGCGATGTCCTTCAGCGTGGCGGTCATCGCCTGCTCGGCCGTCGGCTCGGTGACCTTGCCGTCGTTCAGCTGCCAGACCACCCGGCCGCTCTTGCCCGCGGCGCTGTCGGACGCCTGCCGCAACAGGGCCGTGGCCCGGGCCGAGTCGGTGTCCTGGGAGATCGGGCTGTTGCCGAAGGCGCTGCCGGCGGCACCGACCCCGGCGCCCAGGACGAGCAACAGGCCCACCCACACCAGGACGACGGCGAGCCGGTGCCCATGGCACCAGCGGGCGAGAGAGGACATGGGTGTGCCTTTCCAGGGGAATGCAGGTGACCGGGCCGTTGATCACGACCCACCCTCACGCTCGCATTTCCCGGCCCTCGCGTCGTCGGCCGTCCGCAGACATTCCCGTGTACTGCGGACGCAGCAGGTATCCGTGGCGGCATCGGTCCGCGCCCGCCGCGGATGCCGGGCCGAGGGCACGACGGTGGGCCGCGAGACGGGACGGGCCCTGCCGGGCGGCCGCATGGGGGTGATCGCGAGGGGCTGTGCTGTGACTGCCGCAATCGCAGCGGAGTGGTCGACGAGGAGAGGGGCGAAGTGGCGGATCTGCGCAGCCGAACGGCCCCAGCAGATATGAACCCGCTGGAGCCGGTGCCGTGGGGCCGTGGTTCAGCGGGCGTCCTGACGTGCGCGCTGCCGCGCCCGTGGTCGCGAGAGCTGAGCTCGGCGTCGAGTGTCTCCTGGGCCACGCACATGGCGCCGGCGTAGACGGTCCTGCAGTCACAATGCTCACGTGGCTGAACGTGTGCGAGTCCGGGCGATCAATGACGACGAGGGGCAGTGGCCCTTGCGCTTCACCTCTGAGGAGTCTTCCGACGGCGTCTTCGAACAGACTTTCCTCCTCGGTGACATTCCTGGCGTGCTGTGGACTCCACGAGGTGCCGGCAGGACTCGCCCTCTGATCGCCATGGGGCATGGCGGCGGCCAGCACAAGAAGGCCCCTGACATGGTGGATCGTGCGCGCCGATTCGTGGGTGAGTGCGGTTTCGCCGTGGTGGCGGTCGATGCGCCCAGTCACGGTGACCGCCCGAATCATGAGGAGTTCACCCGGATCGCGACGGAGTACGAGGCCCGGCTTGACGCCGGTGAGGGGCTGGCCCCGCTGATCGCCAGTTTCCAGGCACTCGTCGTCCGCCAGATCGTGCCGGAATGGCAGGCAGTCCTCGGCGCGGTCCAGAAACTCAGCCATGTCGGTACTGGCCCAGTCGGCTACTGGGGTCTGTCGCTGGGCTGTGTGATCGGCGTCCCGCTCATTGCCGCCGAGCCCCGGGTTCGGGCGGCGGTGCTGGGTCTGGGCGGTGCTGAGGTCTCGGCCGAGGCCGCCACGCAGACGACCGTTCCCGTGGAGTTCCTCATGCAGTGGGACGACGAACGAGTGCCGCGGCCCCAGAGCCTGGCACTGTTCGACGCATTCGCCTCCACCGAGAAGACGCTGCACGCCAACCCCGGCAAGCACGGTGAGGTTCCGGCTTTCGAGAGAGACAGCACGCTGCGGTTCTTCGCCCGGCACCTTGGCTGATACGGCCGTTCAGGGGTCTGAGCCATGACATCGCCGGGGCGAACGGTGTCCGACGCGGCACTTGCTACCGGGCGGCGGCTCCCGACCCCCACCACGGGACCTTATCGCCGACGTCGTACATGGCGAAGAAGTTCCTGACAGCGGTCTTCTCTGCGGCATCCGGCTGGTCGTTGGTGCACTCCGAGCCGGCCCAGCCTCCCGACATCACCTTGGAGCACGGGCTGCCGGGCCCCAGATCCGGCAGGGACAGGATGTGTCCCAGTTCGTGGACGACGATACGAGAAGGCTTGTACAACTGGGCGTCCCCGACCTCCAGGTACACCCAACCCCGTCCCGCGCCCTTGATGTTGACATGCGATTGGACGCCCTTGGCCGTCTTGTACTCCATGACCCGCAGCGCCGCCGGGGTGTCCTGTTCGACGAACTTGATGGTGGGGACGGCCTTGTTCCATATCGCGATGGCCTCGCGGGACGCGTCCGTGTACGAGCCGGCCAACAGGAGGTCGATGGGGATGACCTCAGGTTCCGGCTCGGCCGCGCCGGCCGGCGTGGTGGTGCCCAGCAGCGCACCGCCCGCCAGGGTCACCGTCGACAGGAACTGCCATGTTCGGGCCACAGATATGCCTCCGTTCCGTTGTGGAACGAGGCTAGGGATGCCCCATGAGGCTCTCAACACACCTTTGCGCCTCTTCGAAGGGTGGCCGATATAGGCGCTCCCTCCATCCGTGCGCGGTGCGCGCCGCCGGACGACAGCTTCTGGGAGTCGGATCGGGTGTCCGTCATTCCGGCAGTACCGCCCGCGCGGTGCCGCTGAGACGCAGCGCGACGAGCAGTTGTTCGCGTCGGCCGCGGGGGCGAGGACCGTCTCGACGGACGGCTTTCGCCCGCGCGGCGCGCCTGCCCGGCGCAGCTCGCGAACGCCGCGGGTGCGGAAGCACGGTCCGGGCAGGAGTTCCCGCCGGTCGAGGGCTCGGCGACCCCCGAGGGAGAACGCGAGCGCGCCGGCATCCTCGCAGCCCTGCCGTGGCTCCCCTCCGGCACACCATCACCGACGGCGCTCGTTGGTCCGGCCGGCCGTCACGCCACCCAGGCTGCTACTGCCAGACGTACCAACGGCAGTGGTACATACCCGCGTCGTCCCAAAACTGTCTGCTCGTTGGGTCACGCCGCGTGCCGCACAGTGGACGCCATACCCCACCGACAGCCCGGTGAGGCGGCTGTCGATCGTGCTCCATCCCCATGCCGCCGCACTCCTCCCCAGCCGACGGGCGGCGTCGCCCGCTACGACGAACGTGTCCCGAGATGCCGCCCCGACCGCCGCCTCGGGAACGTGGCAGCCACGGCGCCGCCCGGCGCGACTGTCCCCACCACCAGTCGCCCACGCCCCCCACCAAGGAGGTTCCTCTTGTCCCGCCGTTTCCTCTTCGTCCTCGGCAGCCACCGCCGCGACGGGAACACCGAGTTGCTCGCGCGCCGGGCGGCCGCGCGACTGCCCGCCGACTGCGACCAGAAGTGGATCTCGCTCGCCGAGCACCCGCTGCCCGACTACGACGATCTGCGGCACGGCGTGGGGCGCACCACGTGGCCCGAGGAGGGCAGCAACCTCGTGCGACTCTACGAGGCCACTCTCGCCGCGACGGACATCGTCATCGCCTCACCGGTCTGCTGGTTCTCGCTGCCCTCACGCACCAAGCGTTACCTCGACCACTGGACGGCCTGGCTGTACGCCCCGGGTGTCGATTTCGGCGCGGCCATGGCCGGGCGCACCCTGTGGGCCGTCACCACCTCCGCCGGTGACCCCAGCAGGGTTGCCGAGCCGCTGGTCGGCACCCTCAACAACCTGGCCGCTTACATGCGGATGCACTTCGGTGGCGTCCTGCACGGCAACGGCACCGCACCGGGTGAGGTCCTGCAGGACACCGACGCGCTGGCGCACGCCAAGACGTTCTTCGCCCAGTACGCGCCGCCCGCCCGCTTCCCGGACAGTTTCGCGCGGCCCGAGCCCGACACGGAATCCGCCGCATAACCGCCCGCGGCACCTTGCATACCGGCACCCGTCCTCCGCCGACCGAGAGAGTCATCATGCCCATCGAACCGCCCGAGTCGACAGTCGCCCCACCCGAGGGGTCTGTCGCCCTCACTTCACCCGACCCGTCCCGGCGTACGTTCATCGCGACCACCACCGTCGTCGGCGGTGCGGTCGTCGCGGGCGGCCTGGCCACGGGGCCGTCCGTGTTCGGGGCGGAGCCTGCGGCGGCCGCGAAGGCGGCACCCACCAGCCGCGTGACGCTGACCGTCAACGGCAAGCGCCACACCCTCACGGTCGACAACCGCACCTCGCTGCTGGACCTGCTGCGCGAACACCTCGACCTGACCGGTTCCAAGAAGGGCTGCAACGCCGGTGCCTGCGGCGCCTGCACAGTCCTGGTCGACGGCCGCCGGGTCAACTCCTGCCTGACCCTCGCCGTCCGGCTGGACGGCGCCGAGGTCACCACCATCGAGGGCCTGGCCAAGGGCGAACGGCTGCACCCGCTGCAGCAGGCGTTCATCGACCAGGACGCCTTCCAGTGCGGCTACTGCACCCCCGGCCAGATCATGTCCGGCGTCGGCTGCATCGAGGAGGGGCATGCCGGCTCACCGGAGGAGATCCGGGAGTTCATGAGCGGGAACATCTGCCGCTGCGGCTGCTACGTGAAGATCGTGCGGGCGGTCGAGCAGACCGCCGACCGGAAGTGAGGACCGATGTATCCCTTCTCCTTCACGAAGGTGGCGACCACCCGCCAGGCTCTCGACGCGGGCCGCGCCGGCGGGCGCTACATCGCCGGCGGCACCACTCTGGTCGACCTGATGCGTGAGACCGTCGAACGCCCGAGCACGATCGTCGACATCAGCGGTCTGCCGCTGCGCGACATCATGGTCACCCGGCGCGGGGGCCTGCGCATCGGCGCGCTGGTGCGGATGTCCGAGGCCGCCGCCCACCGGGGCGTGCGTGCGCTGTACCCGGTGATCTCGCAGGCGCTGGAGCTGAGCGCGTCGGCGCAGCTGCGCAACATGGCGACCATCGGTGGCAACATCATGCAGCGCACCCGCTGCACCTACTTCCGCGACGTGAGTGCTGCCTGCAACAAGCGTGAGCCGGGATCGGGTTGCGCGGCCCTGCACGGTGTCAACCGCACCCACGCGATCCTCGGCACCACCGACGACTGCGTGGCCACCCACCCCTCCGACGTCGCCGTGGCGTTCACCGCGCTGGAGGCGACGGTGCATCTGCTCGGTCCGGCGGGGGAGCGCAGCGTGCCCTTCGCCGACTTCCTGCACAAGCCCGGCAGCACCCCGAACCACGAACAGGCCGTGCGCAAAGGCGAGTTGATCACCGCGGTCGAGATTCCGTCCTTCCCACGGCCGCTCAGGTCGGGCTATCTGAAAGTGCGCGACCGGCAGTCGTACGAGTTCGCACTCACCTCGGCGGCCGTCGCGCTGTACATCCGCGGCGGAGTGATCCACGAGGCCAGGGTCGCTGCCGGGGGAGTGGGCACCGTGCCGTGGAAACTGCCCGCCGTCGAACAGGCGCTCATCGGGCGGCGGCCGTCCGAGGCTCTGTGGACCAGGGCCGCCGAGCGGGCGGCGGACGGGGCCAGGCCCCTCCGGCACAACCGCTTCAAGGTCGAGTTGCTGAAACGGACCGTCGAGCGCCAACTGCGCGTCGTAGGAGGTGGCAAGTGAGCCGACAGCCGCAGGCAGCCGTCGGAGCGCCGCTGTCCCGGGTGGACGGACGGCTGAAGGTGACCGGTCGGGCCAAGTACGCCGCCGAGCACGACATCGACGGTGTCGTGCACGCCGTCGTCGTGGACAGCACCATCGCGCACGGCCGCGTCACCGGCATCGACACCCGCGCCGCGGAGGCCCAGCCCGGAGTCCTCGGCGTCATCAGTCACCTCGACAAACCCGCGCTGGTCTACCGCGACAACCCGGGCGCCTGGCTGGACCCGTTCGTCGGGGAACGGCTGCACGTCTTCCAGGACGACAAGGTCCGCTTCTTCGGGCAGCCCGTCGCCGTGGTCGTCGCCCACACCCTGGAAGTCGCCCAGCACGCTGCAGACCTGGTGAAGATCTCCTACGACGTCGAGCAGCCGTCGACCGACATGGCGGCGCCCGAAGCCAGGGAGAACGACCCCCTGCCCCAGCAGAACTACAGGCGAGGCGACCCCGACGAGGCGTTGGCCTCGGCCGAGGTGAAGGTGGAGAGCACCTATCGGCTCGCCCGCAACCACCACAACGCGATGGAGCCGCACGCCACCATCGCCCGCTGGAACGGTGCGAAGCTCACCGTGTGGGACAAGACCCAGTGGACGCTGGGCGCCCGGGACGAACTGGCCGCCGTGTTCGGCATCCCCGCGGGCGACGTCCGCGTGATCTCGCCGTTCGTCGGCGGCGCGTTCGGCAACGCGCTGCGCACCTGGCCGCACACCACCCTCGCGGCCCTCGCCGCCCGCCAGATCCGCCGCCCGGTCAAACTGGCCCTGACCCGCGAGCAGCTGTACTACGGGGTGGGCTACCGGCCCGCCTACGAGTACAGGCTGGGCCTGGGCAGCACCCGGGGCGGACGGCTGACCGCCGCGGTCCACCACATACGGGGCGAGACGTCCTCGTACGAGAACTACGGCGAGGGCGTGATGACCCCGGGGCAGATGTTCTACGCCACGCCCCACGTCCGCCAGACGTACCGGACCGTCCCGCTGGACGTGAACACTCCGACGTTCATGCGGGGCCCCGGCTGGTCCAGCGCCGCCTTCGCCCTCGAGTCGACCCTGGACGAACTCGCCCACAAGCTCGGCATCGACCCGATCGAGCTGCGGCTGCGCAACGAACCACAGGAGGACCCCTCCAACGGGCTGCCGTTCTCCACCCGGCGGCTGCGCGAGTGCCTGCGGGCCGGAGCCCGCGAGTTCGGCTGGCACAGGCGCAACCCCAAGCCCCGCTCCCGGCGGGACGGCGACTGGCTGATCGGCACGGGCATGGCCGGGGGTGTCTACGACACCCTGCGCATGCAGTCCGCCGCCCGCGTCCGGCTGGATGCCGACGGCACGGCTCTCGTCCAGGCGTCGACCAGCGACATGGGCCCCGGCACCTACACCTCGATGACCCAGGTCGCCGCCGACGCCCTCGGCCTGACGATGCGCGCGGTCCGCTTCGAGCTCGGCGACTCCACCTTCCCGGCATCCCCGCCGCACGGCGGCTCGCAGACGATGGCCGGCGTCGGGTCCGCCGTCCAGGACGGCTGCGACAAGCTGCGCCGGCAGGCGATCGAGCTGGCCGTCGACGACGAGCGCTCACCGCTGCACGGCGTCGACGCCGACGAGGTCGTGGTCCGCGGCGGACGGCTGCACGTGAAGGGCGACACCGCGCGCGGCGAGACCTACCGGCAGCTGCTGACCCGCAACGGCCGGACCCACCTCGAGGCGACCGGGACCTTCGCCCCGACCGGGGACGACCGGTTCTCCATGTACGCCTACAGCGCGGTCTTCGCCGAAGTGGCCGTCGACCGGCGGCTCGGCCTGGTGCGGATGCGCAGGATGCTCGGCGTCTACGACGTCGGACGGATCATCAACCCCAAGCTCGCCGACAGCCAGGCCCTCGGCGCCATGGTGGGCGGCATCGGGCAGGCCCTGCTGGAACACACGGCCACCGATCACCGCGACGGCCGGATCGTCAACGCCAACCTCGCCGACTACCTCGTACCCGTCAACGCCGACATCCCCGGCCTCAAGGCGATCTATCTGGACGGGGAGGACCTCCACGCCGACCCCATCGGCGTCAAGGGCCTGGGCGAGATCGTGAAGGTCGGCGTCGCGCCCGCCATCGCCAACGCGGTCTTCCACGCCACCGGAAAGCGTGTCCGTGAACTGCCCATCACCGCCGAAGCCCTGATGTGACCCCAGGGTGGCCGAAGGGGCCCCTCCGGCCACCCGTACGGGGTCCTGAGAGCCGCCCACCGAACGGCCCGCCGCCGCGCCCCCACTCCCCCAGTAGGCGCGGCGGTGGGTTCCCAACCCTCACAGGAGTCCCAGCCATGCTGAACATCGCGGACACGCTGTACCGCTGGTGCCGCGAAGCCCGCCCCTTCGCCCTGGCCACCGTCATCGAGGTGAGCGGCAGCGCACCCCTGCCCCCCGGCACCGCACTGGCCGTGGACACCGACGGCAACGCGGTCGGCAGCATCTCCGGAGGATGCGTGGAAGGGGCCGTCTACGAACTGTGCGAGCAGGTGCTGGAATCGGACGAGACCCCGGTACGGGCCTCGTTCGGCTACTCCGACGACGACGCCTTCGCCGTGGGACTGACCTGCGGCGGCGAGCTGACGGTCCTGGTCCAGCGGATCGACCCCACCGACCAGCCCCACCTCGCCAACACCCTGGAGCAGGCGTCGGACGGTGTGCCCCTCTCCGTGGCACAGGTGGTCGACGGGCCGCCGCGTCTCGTCGGCCGCACCCTCTCCGTCCTCGGGGGCGGCAGCGCGTACGACGGGACACTGGGCAGCCGGCGGACGGACCATACGGTGGCCGACCGGGTGCGCGCGCTGCTGCGGGCAGGCCGGACCGCCCGCGTCGAAGTCGGCGGCGACGCCGACACCTGCCCGGAGAAGCTGACGCTCCTGGTCCACACCCAGGCGCCGCAGCCCCGCATGCTGATCTTCGGCGCCGTCGACTTCGCCGCCGCCCTCAGCCAGGCGGGCCACTTCCTCGGCTACCGCGTCACCGTCTGCGACGCCCGCCCCGTCTTCGCCACCGCCGAGCGCTTCCCGCACGCCGACGAGGTCGTCGCCGACTGGCCCCACCGCTACCTGGAGAGCGCCGAGGTGGACGCGCGTACGGTGATCTGCGTCCTCACCCACGACGCCAAGTTCGACATCCCCCTGCTCCGCTCGGCCCTCGGTCTCCCGGTCGGCTACGTCGGCGCGATGGGCTCCCGCCGCACCCACGAACACCGTCTGGAACGGCTGCGCGAGGCAGGCGTGCCCGCGGAGCACCTCGCCCGCCTGCGTTCACCGATCGGGCTCGACCTCGGCGCCCACACCGCCGAGGAGACGGCGATCTCCATCACCGCCGAGATCATCGCCCACACCAACCGAGGCACCGGCCTGCCCCTGTCGCGCGTCCCCGGTCCGATCCATGGCCGCGTCCCCGCGGACGAGGCGCCGGCGCCGTCCGAGCTCCTGGCCGTATGAGGGTCCATGTGCTCATCGACACCTACGGAGGAGAGAGGACCCCGGCGTGACCCACCCTCAGCGCACCGGCTCCGCCTCCCAACTGGCCAGCATCCGCAGGGCCTCCTCCGAGCGGGTTCCGGGCTCGGCGTGGTAGGTGACCAGCCGCATGGGGGCGCCCCCGGGGAGCGCCATGGGCTCATGGACGAGGTCGAACTCTCCCACCAGCGGGTGCCGCATCCGTACGGTCTCGCCGACGGTCCCACAGCTCACCTCGTGCCGCGCCCACAGCTGCCGGAACTCCTCGCTCTTGTGCGACAACTCCTGGATCAGCGCGGAGAGGTGCGGATCCCCGGGGCTCTTGCCGGCGTTCATGCGCAACACTCTCGCGATCCTCGGAGCGGTGCCGTCCGGATCGGCGAACCTCTTGCGCGCCTCGGACGAGAGGAAGGCCAGGCGGGCAATATTGCGTTCCTCGGGTGGCAACAGGCCCCAATCACCGAAGACAGCGGTGGCGAGGCGGTTCCACGCCACGATGTTCAGGCCCCTGTCGACGACGTAGGCGGGCACCCCTAGCGCGTCGAGCAGGTGCTGCACGCTGGGCCGCAGTCGCCGGGGCGGGGGCGAGGCCTGCGTCTCGCTCTGCCGCTCGGGCTGGGCCAGCCGTACCAGATGTTCCCGCTCCTCCTCGTTCAGGCGAAGGGCGCGGGCGATGGCGTCCAGCACCTCGGCCGACATGGTTTCGCCGTACCCCTGCTCCAGGCGCGCGTAGTACGCGTACGAGACGCCCGCCAACTGCGCCAGCTCCTCGCGTCGCAGTCCGGGGACCCGCCGCCGGCCGTAGGAGGGCAGGCTCACGTCCTCGGGCTTGAGCCGGGCTCTGCGGGAGCGCAGGAAGTCCCTCAGCTCGGTACGCCGGTCGAGTCCGGACGTCCCCTGGTCACCGGGCGCCACATCTGAAGACATCTCTGCCCTCCGGTTGTCACACGTGCCTCGCTGGTGCGGAGCAGCGTACAACATCGACCCCACGAATCGTCTTGATACTCAGTCTCAGAATGAGGTACGGTCTCGGTATAAGACTTCACTTCGAACGGGAGCGTTTCTCGTGAGCAAGATCTGGTTCATCACCGGTTCCTCGCGCGGCTTCGGCCGCGAGTTCGTCACCGCGGCCCTGGAGCGCGGCGACAAGGTCGCGGCCACCGCCCGCGACACCGACTCCCTGGCGGACCTGGTGGCCGCGCACGGGGCGGCGATCCTTCCCCTGTCCCTGGACGTCACCGACAAGGCAGCCGTCGCCGCGGCCGTGCGGCGGGCGCACGAGCACTTCGGCCGCCTGGACGTCGTCGTCAACAACGCCGGGTACGGACTGTTCGGCACGGTCGAGGAGTCGACGGAACAGCAGGTCCGCGACCAGATGGAGACCAACTTCTTCGGCGCCCTGTGGGTCACCCAGGCCGTCCTGCCCCTCCTGCGGGCCCAGGGCGGTGGTCACATCGTGCAGATCTCCAGCGTCGGCGGTGTCACGGCCTTCCCCAACCTCGGCATCTACAACGCCTCCAAGTGGGCCCTGGAGGCCATGAGCGAGGGCCTCGCCCAGGAGGTCGCCGGATTCGGCATCAAGGTCACCCTCGTCGAGCCCGGCGGCTTCGCCACCGACTGGGGCGGCTCGTCGGGCACCTTCGCCGAGCAACTGCCCGCCTACGACGACCTGCGCACGGCCCTCGCCGCCTACTGGAGCACCGTCCAGCCCGGCGACCCGGCTGCCACCGGCGCGGCCCTGCTGAAGGTCGTGGACGCCGACAATCCGCCCCTGCGGGTCTTCTTCGGTGCCTCCCCGCTCCAGCTCGTCCCGCAGGTCTACGCCGAGCGGCTCAAGACCTGGGAGGAATGGGCGGACGTCGCCGTCGAGGCCCAGGGCGGCGCCGCGTAACCGTCGGGTCGGGCGCAGGCGCCGGCCCAGGCCGGAGCCTGCGCCCGCCGCGGCAGCCACGGCACGTCCCTCTCGGTGCCGAACGCGTGCCGGTGACTGCCTGTTCTGATACTCGGTATCAAAGTGAGCCCTTGATGTACCCTGCGGGCATGTCTGAAACCGCCCGCAGCGCCGACCGCACCGCACGCAAGCCACCCGGTCTTCGTGAGCGCATGCGTGCGACGGTTCAGGCGGAAGTGGTCGAGGTGGCGCACCGTCTCTTCACCGAGCAGGGGTTCGACCGCACCACCGTCGACCAGATCGCCGCCGAGGTGGGCCTGTCGCGCGCCAGCCTGTTCCGGTACTTCGGAACCAAGGAAGACATCGTCCTGGGACGCCTGGAGGAATCCGGCCGCCAGATCGCGGCGGAGCTCGCCGCCCGCCCCGACGGCGAGCACCCCTGGGAGGCATTGCGCCGGGCCTTCGACGTCCTCACGCGCAGCAACGAGGCGGCGCCGCGCGAGCAGGTGCTCAGCTATCTGCGCATGCTCCAGGAGGCCCCGTCACTGCGTGCCCGGCACCACGAGAAGCAGCTGGGCTGGCAGAGCGGGCTGGTGCCGGAGGTCGCCCGGCGGCTGGGGGCCGACCCCGACCAACCCGAGGACGTCAGGCCCCGGGCACTGGCCGCGGCCGCGCTCGCCTGCCTGGATGTGGCTTCCACGGCCTGGGTGGCGTGTGAGGGCACTGTCCCGCTGGCCGCCCTGCTCGACCGGGCGATGGGCGCGTTCGAGAAGTAGCCCGGTCCCGGAGCCCGGTCGCGGCCCACGTACTGCCGGTACCGGCTTTCGGCCGGTCTGGTAGGCCGTAGAAGAGGTGCGCGGACGGCTGTACGGGCTGGGGGCGTGGCAGGACCGGGACCGGAAGGAACATGCTCGGGAAGATCCTCATGCGCACCCGCGCCCGGCTCCGTGCCGACCTTGGCGAGGCCCGCCAGGGTGACCAGCGCCCGGGCCGATAGCGGAAGAACGTGAGGTGGGAGTCGGAGGAGCCGTGTCAGCGGCCGTGCAGCCCGGTGATGGGGACCGGGCTCGGGGAGCGCCGGCGGGTCGGAAATGATGGACGTCATGACTGATGGGCAGTACTCCCGGCTTGCCACCGAGCACCTTCCCGGTGGTCTCGCCGAGCGCTGGACAGCACTTCTGCGCCCGTGCGCCCGCCTGCGCCGAGCCGAAACCGGCGAGCGGGTCGTCGCCGTGTTCGGTGGGGCCCCGGAGCTTCCGTCAGGAACCGACTGGCCGGAGTGGCCCGGACGCGGTCCCCTGTCGTTCGTCGCCTCGGTGCGGTGTGCCGCGCTGCCCCGCGACGGACTGGCCGAGGAGTTCCCCCGGGACGGAACCCTGCTCTTCTTCGCCATCGACGGTCAGGTGGACGAGGACGCCTTCGTGTCCGTCGACGACCCCGAGACCTGGGCCGGAGCCCAGGTGCTGTACATCCCGCAGCACACCCCGGCCGTACCGGCCGACACGCCCTCCGCGCTGGAGACGTTCCCGCGCGTGGAACTTGGAGCGGACCCCGGGCGAAGTGCCCCGGACCTGTGGCTGCCGCAGGCCCGGCGAGCCCTGCTCGGCGACACTCGGCCCTGGCCCCACCCCCGCGACACACCGGCCGAGCTCAAAGCGTTCGTCCGCGCCTTCGGGCGGCTGCGCACCCGGATCGGCCACCAGATCGGCGGCCATGCCGTGCCCGTCCAGGGTTCGGTGGAGTACGAGATCGCGAACACCGCGAGCGGGGGCAGGTATGCGTGGGGCGACGGGCCGCTGGACGAGGAAGCCGAACGCTGGGTTCCGCTCGCCCAGTTCGGCAGCGACAGCGCCGCGAAGACGACCTGGGGCGACGAGGGCGCCCTCTACTGGCTCATCCGCCCTGAAGACCTTGCCGCCCACCGATTCGACCGGGCTCGGCTCGTGGTGCAGGGCTAGCTCGGCGGACTGAACAGCGTGATGCCGGCGCGCCGGCTCGGGGGGTCGAGGGTCATTCCGGGGGCTGGGGGAGTCTGGCGGCCACGGCGTCGAGGACCCAGTCCAGCCCGGTCGCGAAGGATGTCCCGGCGTCCACGTCCGTGCCGTCGTGCACGGCCTTGGCCAGCGCCGGGAAGCGGCCGGTGGCCAGCATCCTCGTCACGTGCGGGCCGTTGGCGCGCTGCCAGTCGTGCTTGGACAGGCCGGTGGCGCGTTCGGCCCGCAGGTTCGCGATCTCGCGCCTGATCGCGCCGGTGACGTAGGAGCTGACGGTCTCCACGGCGCGCATGACCGTGTCGATGTCCGCGTGGCCGTCGAGGGCGGCCAGCGTTGCCTCGGTCACGGCGAGGCCGTTCGGGCCGAGTGCCGGGCGGCCGCCGAGCAGGTCGGCCAGCCATTCGTGGCGAAGTGCGGTCCGTCGGGTCCGGTGGGCGAGGACGGTCAGCGCCTCCCGCCAGTCACGGGGCCGGTCCTCGGGGAGGATCTCGGCCTGGACCTCGTCCACCATGAGGTCGAACAGTTCCTCCTTGGTGGAGATGAACCCGTACAACCGCATGGGGCCGGCGTCCAAGCGGGCGGCGACCTTGCGCAGCGACACTGCCTCCAGCCCGCCCTCGTCTGCCAGCGCGACGGCGGCGGCGACGATCCGCTGCCGGTCGAGCGGCACCGGGCGGCTGGGCGGCTCCGGGCGGTCCCACACAGTCATGACCACATCGTACTGTTGCCTGACGGCGTATCGAGTCAATACAGTGTATCGACATGAGACATCGCATCGCCGTCGTCGGAAGTGGTCCCGCCGGCCTGACCCTCGCCCGCGTCCTGCACCGCCACGGCCATCCCGTCGCCCTCTTCGAGCGCGACGCCGGCCCTGACGCCCGCCCACCGGGCGGCACACTGGACATGCACGAAGGGCTGGGCCAACTCGCGCTCGACAAGGCAGGGTTGCTGCCGGAGTTCCAGGCGCTGTCCCGCCCCGAGGGACAGGCCATGCGCATCCTGGACACGGCAGGGACGACCCTGCGCGAGTGGGTGCCCCGCCCGGACGAGCGGGCCAATCCCGAGATCGACCGCGGCCAACTCCGTGACCTGCTGACCGGCCCTCTCGACGTCCTCTGGGGGCGGAGCGTGACACATGTGGTCTCGGGGATCGGGGACGGCACGGTGGTCCATTTCGCGGACGGGCGGCGGGAGACGTACGACCTCGTCGTCGGCGCGGACGGTGCCTGGTCCCGGGTCCGCCCGGCCCTCTCGTCGGTGACACCGCACTACACCGGCGTCACCTCGGTCGAGACCTCCCTGGACGACGTCGACACGCGGTACCCGGACCTCGCCCGGCTGATCGGGGACGGTTCCCTGGGTGTGTTCGGGGTGAACCGAGCTCTCGTCGCCCAGCGCAACAGCGGCGGCCACGTCAAGGTGTCCGCCCAGTTCCGCGCCCCGCTGGACCGGTTCACCGACCTGGAGCAGACCGAGGTGGAAGCCGCGCGATCGACCCTGCTGGCCCTGTTCGACGGCTGGGCCCCTCCCGTCCTCGAACTCCTGCGCCACGGCACCGCTTTCGCCCACCGCCCCATCCATGCGCTGCCCGTCTCCCACACGTGGCCCCATGTCCCAGGGGTGACGCTCCTGGGCGACGCCGCCCATCTGATGCCCCCGCTGGGGGCGGGCGCGAACCTCGCGATGTTGGACGGCGCCGAACTCGCCGAGTCGATCGCGTCCGCCCCCGGCCCTGGAGAGCTGGACGAGGCCGTGCGAGGCTTCGAGCAACGGATGTGGGCCCGGGCCGCCACATGGTCGAAGATCACGACGGCCGGCCTGGAACGCCTCGTGAGCCCGGACCCCGCCCAGGCCCTCGCCCTCTTCGACCAGGTCCAGCCATCCTGACGGACCGGCACGAGAGGGGAGCCGGCACTGACGAGGTCGTCTCGACGCAGCCCGCCTCGGCCGGGATCGACGCGGTCTTCCCTTCCCCGGCCGGTGACACAGCGCCGAGCGACACCCACGGCAGGTCGGATGTTCTCGTGCGCCGCTTCCACTGATGGCCTCTGGCCGTTGTCCGCCTGGCGCGGCACACGGCTGCTCAGCAGCGGACGTTGAGCGAGTGTCAGGTCCATCATGCCTGTTCGGAGGGGTATCTCGGTAGGACGCAGCGCACGCCTGTTTGTTCTTGTGGCCGTTGTTGCCGCGCGTCAGACTCGTCGTCATCCACTCCTCGGCCAACGCGCCGGCAACCGTTCTCGGCTGCCGGCGCGGTCGCCGTGCTGTCTCACCGTGTGACGTGCACGGGCGGGGAGTGGCGCGAGGAGGGGGATCGATGGATCAGGACATGATCGTGCTGGCAAGGGTCAAACTGCTGAGCGCCAACCGGCGGGTGGTGCGCGGTGCCGAGGGGCTGTGGATCTACCGTCTTCTGACACAGGTCGAGCCGGAGACGTACGGGTCGAAGCTGGCGTACGTCCTGGTGGAGGTGAGCATGTCGCCCCTGCTGCGTGAGTTGCCCGAGCGACGGTCGGCCCTCCTGGAGGAGGCCGTGCAGGTCGCGAAGGCCCTCGACACGTCGAACCCCTACCGGGCGATGGTGCTGGCGAGGGCCCTGACCGCCACAGAGCGCGAACGGGGGGACGCTCCGGGGCCGCCGCAACAACGCGCATGACCGTGTGCGGTATCGGGCGCCGGCTGTCAGCTCTCGTTGGCCGTGGAAGAGGCCTGGCTGTTCACCGGCGCCCGCCGCAGCGTGTCCACCAGGGTCTCGACCACCTCCGAGATCACCAATCCTGCCAGCGCGGCCACGCCGAGACGATTACCTCTGAAGTGAGGCAAGCGTCCTGCCAAGATTCACTTTCGATACACGCCCTAGCTGCAGCGCGGCGTGTGCGGACATCCGGAACATGCGGGGTTTCCTTCCGCAGCAGTAAATGAGGTGCCGGAACCAGGGGCGCTTCCCTAACCTCGACCGCATGCGTCACGAATCCTCCCTGCTGAACGTCATCGATGTGGAAGCCACCTGCTGGGACGGACAGCCGCCGCCCGGCTCCGTGAGCGAGATCATCGAGATCGGCCTCACGGTGGTGGACGTGCCGGCCGGGCGCCGTGTGTCCCGGCACCGCATCCTGGTCCGCCCCGTCCGGTCGGCGGTGAGCGACTTCTGCACGGAACTGACCGGACTCACGCAAGCCGAGGTGGACCGGGGCGTCACCTTCGCCGAGGCCTGCCGGATTCTCGTCGAGGAGTATGGGGCAGGGGAGCGCCCCTGGGTGAGCTGGGGCGAGTACGACCGCCGGCAGTTCGCGCGGCAGAGTCAGGCCGACGGGGTGGCGTACCCGTTCGGCTATCCGACCGAGCGCACCCACACCAATGCCAAGGCCGTGTTCACCGAGGCGTACGGGCTGCGCAGGAAACCCGGCATGGCCCACGCTCTGCAGATCGCCGGACTGCCGCTGGAAGGGCGCCATCACCGAGGTGAGGACGACGCGTGGAACATTGCCGCACTCGTCCTCGATCTGATGGGCCGACAGGCATGGCCGACGAGGGCCACAGCCGTCTAGGGACTGTCCGATGGGTCGTGTGAGCTGATCAGGGCCGGTGGCTTGGGCGCAGATGAGCTTCTCCGAAGGCACTGTGGTCGGGCTCGTCGGCACTGAGGGGCTCGTCGATGGCGGCCCCGATGCCCACGGACAGGATGTTCTCCACGGTCGACTCCTCCCGACGCACAGCGCCGCCAGGCTACGGAAGCGACCGGAGGCGCCGCACTCGCTGAGCCCTCCTGGATCCTTGCTGCGCCCGTGAAGAGGCCGCCGCGGCCAGGTGCGCCACGGCCCATGCCGGTGAGACGCCCGGGCATCCGGGATCGTGGTGCGTGATCCCGGATGCCCGTCTGGACCCCCTCCGTCACGCCGGACCCGCCCCGGCCTTCCTGACGTGCAGCACATGGCCGTCCAGGGGCAGTGGTTGCCGGCCCACCAGCGTGAGACCGGCGTCGGCGAACAGGTCGCCGTAGTGGCCGATCTGCCGCTCGCGCCCGCCGACGTTGCACATCATGTGAAGATCCCAGGCGGTCGCCAGCGAGGCCGAGCCGTCGGACGGCAGTACGCGTTCGACGACGAGCAGATCGGCGTGATCGGGCATCGCACCGGCACAGTGGCGCAGGATCGCGCGGCAGCGTTCGTCGTCCCAGTCGTGCAGGACCCGGGACAGGAGGTAGACGTCACCGCCCTCGGGCACGTCCGCGAAGTCACCCGCAAGGAAGGCGCATCGAGCCCCCAGCCCAGCCTCCGCCAGGCGCAGGCGAGCGGCCTCGACCGCGTGCGGACGCTCCAGCAGCACTCCGTTCAGCCGGGGATGGGCGGCGAGGACACGGCCGATCAACTCCCCGTTGCCTCCCGCCACATCGACCACCGTGGCCCCGGCGGGAGCCTCGGCCGCGGCGGTGAGCGCCGGATGCGTGGGGACCGGGTCGAACATCGCGGCCCCGGCGGCCATGGAACGGTCGAAGAGTTCCGCGAGGTGGGGGTCGCGGGCGAAATGATCGAAGTGGTTCTCGCCGAAGAGATGCTCGAAGCCGACCTGGCCCGTGCGCACGGTGTGACCGAGTGCGGCGAAGGACGCGTAGAACGGGCCGCCGTACATCAGCGCCAGCGCCCGCATCGACCCCGGCGCTCCGGCCCGCAGCAGTGCGCCCACCTCGGTGAGGCGGAAGCCGTCGCGGCCCTCCGTCACCGCGCCCAGCATCGCCAGATAGCGCAGCAGCGTCGCCAGGTTCCGCGGCCGCGCACCGACCTCCCGGGCCAGCTCCTCGACGCCGGTCCCGCGCTCGATCTCCATGGCGTCGGGCACCCCGAGCTGGGCGAAGACAGTCAGTGCCTGGGTCGTCCATGCGCCGGTCAGCAGGCGCAGGAGCGTTTCGGCAGGCTGCCGGGCCCGGTGCTCGTCGAGATGTGCGGCGAGCACGTCCCGGTGGTCGCCGGGGACGTACAGCTCCACGCGCCGATACCCGACCTTGGCCTCTGCGGCGGCACCGAAATAGAAGACCGTGCCGTTCTCGTGCGGGTTGTAGCCACCGCCGTCCGGGGTCGCCCCATAGCGCGCGAAGGTCGCACACAGGCCGCGCAACACCAGCGAACTGGGCGAGGCGACGTCGAAGGCGACGTGTGTCTCGTGCTTGTGTTCACGCTCGTACGCGGCGACCGCGTCCAGCCCCGATCCCGGCGCCACGGTCAGCGCGAAGACCTCGACCGTACGGCGTTCCCCGTCCACGCCGACCACGCCGGGGCGCAGGATGCCGACGTCCAGTTCGGCCACCGGCCGCCGATGCCGTACGGCAAGCCGTTCGCGTACGACGACACTCGGCCGCGGCGGCGCGACCGCGTCCAGCCCGCAGCCCGTCAGCAGGGCGCGCAACTCGGCCTCGTCCGAGGGGAAGAGGAGCAGGGCGGCATGGGAGAAGCGGCAGTGTTCCACGAGCGTGCGCAGCTCCGGACCGTCGAGCCCGGGGAACAGCAGCGGAAGCAGGGCGGCGGTGTCCTGCTCCTTGACGAAGTCGACCGTCGCGAGCAGCCGGGACGTGTCGTCCGACAACGTCGTGATCATTGTGGGAACTCTCATTCAGTACACGCGGTACACGTAGGGAGAACAAGACGGAGGGATGGGGATGGGCATGGGGTCGGGGTCGGGGTGAAAAAGAGGAGAGACCTCACACGCCGACGTAGTGCTCGGCGAACCAGTCCTGGTGGCTGCGCGAAGTCCGCAGCGAGGCGATGCGGGAACGCCGCAGGGAGTCGTGGAACAGGGAAGCGCCGCGCCCCGCCCCGCCGTTCGACGTGCTGTCATGTGACGGGCTGCCGGACGAGCCGTCCGGCGAGCCGTTCGCCCCGTGCAGCAGCCGGATCATCCAGTGCGAGAACTCCTGCGCACGCCAGAGGTACGCCAGACACCGTGCGGAGTAGGCGTCGAGCCCCGCGGCATCGCCGTGGACGAGAGCGGAGACGAGCGCCCCGGCGAGGATCTCCGCTTCCAGGACCGCGAGATTGGCACCCTTGGCCGCGGAAGGACTGACGAGGCCGGCGGCGTCGCCTGCAAGGAACAGCGAGCCGTGCCGCAGTGGTTCGAGCACGTCGGACTCCAGGTCGACGACGCTCCGCTGCACGATACGGCCACGGTTCAGCGGGCCGTACTCACTGCCGCGCATCCGCAGCTCCAGCTCGTCCCAGATCCGTTCCTCGGACCAGGCATCGGCAGGGGTTCCGCGTTCGCACTGCAGGTAGTAGCGCGTGATGTCGGTGGTCCGTGCCATGTGTCCGGCGAAGCCCCGCTCGTGCACCGCGTAGCAGACGGCGTCCAGACTCGGCGGCGCTTCGGCGAGAAGCCCGAGCCAGGTCACACCGTGGTCGCAGTGGTACCGGCGCACCGCATCGGGGGGCAGCGACCGCCGTGCCGCTCCGTGCCGCCCGTCGCACCCGGCCACGTACCGCGCCTGCCATCGGCCGGGCCGCCCGTCCGCGGCGCGTACGGTCACGGAGGGCCGATCGGTGTCGGCGTCGAGGACCGCCACGGCCTCGGTGCCGAAGTCGACCCGTCCTCCGGAGGTCAGGAACCGGCTCAACAGGTCGGCGACCAGGAGCTGTTGCGGATACACGGTATGGCGCTCACCGCGCCCGAGCCCACCGTAGTCCAGCCGGAACCGGCCGTCCGCGCTGCGGAACTCGCACACGCTGTGTGCCTGCCCGCGCTGCCGCAACCCGTCTGCCAGCCCGTGCCGTTCCAGGATCCGCACGGTGTGGGCCGCCAGGAACCCGGCGCGCGCCCGTGTCTGGACGTACGCCTGCTCGGCACGTTCCAGAACCACACAGTCGACGCCGCTGTTCTGCAGGAGATTCCCGAGCACGAGCCCGGCCGGTCCGGCTCCGAGGATGATCACATCGGTCGCATTCCGGGTTTGTTTGTCTGTCACGAAAGGGGATGGTAGGTCCCATGAAGTGACTTACTTGACATAAATCACCTGAATGGGAAGGGCCGTAGCAGTGAGGTGGGGCGCTCGCCGCGAGGTGACGCGCCGTCCCGCTGGACGCGCGCGGCCCTGGGAGTTCCTCGCGACCGCCCTGGAGTCGCTTGACGCCGAACTGGACGCCGGCGCGCCCGAGTCGGGGGCCGAGCGCCGGGGCGCACGGCGACACAATCAGCCGGTCGTGGCGGTCTGATCAGTCTGATCAGGGTGTCGGCACGATCCGGCGGGTGTCACGTCACCGGTCGCGCCGTGTGCCGGACGGCTGGAGGAGCTGGTCCACGGGCGCGTAGTCATCGGTGAGCGGTCGGGCGTCGCCGATCCAGGAGGTGAGTTCGGCGCCGGTGGTGATCCTCCAGCCGGTGCGCCGGGCGTCCAGCGCCTCCTGCGCCGCGCGCAGGTCGACGGGCCGGTCGGAGGCGAGCACCACCAGATTGCCGCCCTCGGGAGTGGCCGTCGGGTCACGGCCGATGTCGACCGGGGAACCGACGAGGGCGACCTGGTCGAACGTCTCGCGGAGGGTGGCCACTTCGGCACGTGCGAAGTCCAGGCCCCCGTGGTCGATGAGGTTGGCGACGTACACGCCGTCCCCGTCGAGCACCCTTCGTACGTCGGTCATCGCCTCCACCGTGGTCAGGTGCCACGGCACGCTGACGCCCCCGAAGGCGTCGCCGACGACGAGATCCCGGCTGCCGTCCTCCAGCCGCCGCAGGCCGAGCCTGCCGTCCTCGACGCGTACGTCGATCCCGGAAGCGGCTTCCGGCGCGAGACCGAAGCGCTCACGGTCGATGCGCACGACTCCGCTGTCGATCTCCGACACGAGGCTGCGCGTCCCGGGCCGCGTGGCGGCGAGGTAACGGGGAAAGGTGAGTCCGCCTCCGCCCAGATGGTGGGCGGCGAGGGGCTCACCGTCGGGGAAGGCGGAGTCGACCACCGACGCGAGAGCCCGCACGTACGTGAACTCCAGAAAGGTCGGATCGTCGAGGTCGACGTAGGAGTGCCGCACGCCGTCCAGCACGAGCGTGCGGCCGCTGCCACGGTCGGGGTCCGCGACGACCCGCGCGCAGTGGTACCTGGTCTCGGCATCGCAGCCACCGGGTGCGACCGTGGTGGCGAGGCCGCCGGCGACAACGACGACCGTCAGGGCAGGAGTTCCCCTCCACCCGCGCGTGCGCCACTCGACCAGCGCCGCACCCACCACCAGCAGCGCGCCCAGGCCGATCAGGATGCCGCTGACCGGCAACCGCGCCACCAGCACGAAGCCGGTGAGAACGGTGCCGACGATGGCGCCGACGGTGCCGACTCCGGACAGCCGGCCGACGACCGTGCCGGTCTCGGCGAGGCTGGTGAGACGCAGCTTCGTCACGATCGGCGTCACCGCGGAGAGCAGTGCGCCCGGCACGAGGATCGTCAGCGACGCGATCAACAGCAGCAGCGCGGGCGCCCATTCCGCGGTGGTGCGCAGCACGGCGGGGGTGAGCGCGACGACCGCTCCCGACAGCCCGAGCGAGGGGCCCAGCAGCCTCCGGGGATCGAGTTGGTCGGCGATGAGCCCGCCGAGCCAGGAACCGACGGCGATCGCCGTGAGGGCGATACCGATCACGATGGTGCTGGTCTCCAGCGTGAGTCCGAGATAGGGGGCCAACAGCCGCAGGGCGACGATCTCGACCACCAGTACCGCGGCCGAGGACCCGAACACCAGCGCGGCAGCGGCCCGCGAACCCAGGCCGTGACCACGAGGGTTGCCTTCAGCGACAGGTAAGGACGACGATCCGCTCACGGCCGCCATCCTCGCACGGGCCTCCTCGCGCGGGCCGAGCAGTCCGGTCGTGGGCGGTCACCGGTCTCTGGTCAGTACTCCGTCGACTCCAGGATGCGGTCGAGCGTCCGGCGTCCCAATCCGCTCATCGTGGGATTGCTCTCGACGTAGTACCAGACCAGGCCCACCGCCTGTTCGAACGCCCATGCCTTGCCGCGCTCCCATTCCAGCTCGTCACAGTCCAGTGCCCGCCGAAGTGTCTCCCGGGGCCCCGGCCGCAACAGGTGCCAGGCACTGATGAGATCCAGCGCCGGGTCGGCCGGGCCGAAGCCGCCGGTGTCGAGCACGCCGCCGAGCCGGTCTCCCGCGACCAGGACGTTGCCGGGAATCAGGTCACCGTGGCTCATCACGTCGGGACTCCGGCGTGGCAACGCCCGAAAATGGCTCCACGCCCGGCGCAGCCGGGGCACGTCGAGCAGTCCCTCGCTCTGTGTGAAGCACGTCGCCATCCAGGCGTCATGGCGCGTGAGAACGCCGCCACGGTTGTCGCCGTCGAAGAGGCGCCCCCCTGTGTCGGCCTCCCGCAGGGCCGAGATGAAGGCCGCGAGGTCCTCGGCGAAGGCGTTCGACCCGCTCGCGTCGGCATCGGAGGCGACCGTTCCCGACAACCACGTCTGGACCGACCAGGGCATGGGGTATCCCGCGCCGGGCTTTCCCAGGGCGACCGGCTCCGGAGCGGGGAACCGGGATATTCGTGCCAGCTCCGCGCTCGCCCGGGCTTCCCGTTCGAGGATCGCCGACGCCTCGGCGGCATCGGCCGGACGGAGCGGGAAACGTGCGGAGAGGTCGTTGCCGATACGGAAGATGGCGTTGACCGTCCCGGTCGACGCCAGTAGCCGGATCTCCCTGCCGCTCCACTGAGGGAACTGCTCCGCGACCAGGGTCGCGACGGTGTCGGTGGTCACGTCCAGCTGGTCCTCGTGCATGGTCATCTCCGCGGTCCCTTCCCCTGATCCGATGCGATATGCCGGAAGCGCAGACCGGATCGACGGTGGGACAGCCGGTACGCGTACGCCAGGGTCAAGCCCGGCCACCCCCGCTGGGAGCAGGACAGCCGCCCCGGGCGGTTGCCGTGGACCGGCCGGGCGAAGGGGCACCGCTGCGTGGCTTCTGCCGCCGTCGGACCTTCAGCCGGTGCCACCAGGGCTGCGGATCATCCGGCTCCACAGGTGCGTCCGGCAGTGCCGAAAAGACGTCGGCCTTCGCATGCCAGCCGCGGAACACGCTCCGGAACATCACGTGGGGCTCGTGCGGTACAGGTCCCCTCGAAGTCGTCATCGTGCTCTCCATTCCGTGCCGTGAACGTTAACGTGACCGTTAACGGGATTGTTGCCCAGGGGAGCCGACGCCGTCAACGCCTGTGCTGGGCCGGCGATGGCGCGGCAGGTCGGTGAACCTGGTTGACTTGCGCACAGGGCGACACAGGAACAGAAGTGAGTGGGCGGCGTGGCCGGACAGCGGGAAACGGAAGACCAGCGCGCGCGGGGCGCGAGAACTGTCAAGCGCGTCACGCTCCGCGACGTCGCTCAGGCGGCGGGCGTGTCCCATCAGACCGTCTCCCGGGCGATCAACGGCAAGGGGGAGATCGATCCGAAGACCCAGCAACGCGTGCTCGATGTCGCACGGCAGTTGCGGTACCGGCCCAGCCGGTTCGGCCGGGGGCTGGTCCGCCAGGACGTCGTGTCCGTCGGCCTCATCGTCCCCGACGTCGTGAACCCCTTCTTCCCGGAGTTCGTGGCGGGAGTGATCGCGGCCGCGGACGAACGGGACTGGCAGGTGCTCGTGGCCAGCACCGAGAACGACCGGTCCCGGGAACTGGCACTGGTCCGCTCACTCGGCCGGCAGGTGGACGCCCTTGTCGGCTACATCAGCCAACCCGATGCGCAGCTCGAACCGTATGTGGGCACGGTGCCGCTGGTTCTGGTCGATCGCGGGCTGGATACGTCGAGACACGCGCTGGTCCACATCGACACCGCGGCCGGGATCCGGGCCGGGCTCGCGCACCTGATCGGCCTGGGGCACCGCCGGATCGGCCTGATCGACTGTGAGTGCGTGACCGCCCCGATGGTGCGGCACCGCACCTTCCTGGAAGTCGTCGGCGAACACGCGCTGCCCGTCGACGAGGGCTGGATCGTCATGGGGGAGCAGTCCCCGGCCGGGGGCTCCGCCGCGTTCGAGGCGCTGTACGTAGCCCACCCGGACCTCACCGCCGTGGTCGCCTTCAACGACCTGGTCGCGCTCGGCGCGCTCCGGGCCACCCGCCGGCTCGGCGTCCGCGTACCGGACGACTGCGCACTGGTCGGCTACGACGGGCTCAGCGTCGTCGACCTCGTCGACCCCCCACTGACCACCCTGCACCTCGACAAGCGACGGCTGGGCGAACTGGCCATCCACCAAGTCGACCGGCTCCTCGCGGGCGAACTGCCGCCCCCGATCGTCCTGACACCGACCTTGGATGCCCGCGGCACGACGTGACCCGCCTTTCGCCTCGATCCCTCTGCGGGGTTCGACCGCCGGGCGCCCCGGTGGTTCGTCAGTGAGCGCCTGGTGGGGCCGTCCGCGGACGGCCCCACCACCGACTTGAGGATGCCGCGGAGCATCCGGGGTCAGACGGAGGCCGCCTGACCCGCCGACGTGACCTCCGCCCGCGTCTCCTCCTCGTACGCGGCGATCGACTCCAGCAGCGGAGCCTCGCCGCGGGCGACCCGGCTCAGGGTCTTCGTCAGCGCGGCGGCGTCGCGCAGGGGGGTGTTGGCGCCGGTGCCGTAGGAAGGGCGGCATGCCGTGGATGGCGTCGCCGAGCAGGGTGACCCGGCTGGTGTGCCACGGGTCGGCCGGCTCCAGGTGAACGTACCGCCACGGGGAAGACGGTCGACCGGTCGGCGCGCTCCACCAGGTGCGGGCGCCGGCGGGCATGATGCCGATCCCGACCGTGAGCTTCGTCGTCGAGGCCAGGACGGTGGCGGCCTGCGCGACACCGCCACGCCAGCCGAGGTCCTCCACCACCCAGACCTGGTCGAACCGCAGTCCCTCGGCACGCCGGACATAGGGCAGCACCTGGCCGACGGGAAGGTCCAGGGGCAGCATGACACCGACACTGCCGCGGGCGGGACGCGCGGGGGACTCGGACATCGGGGGCTCCTTCGGTCGGCCGAGGGCTCTTGGACCGGCCGTGGCGACCGGGGGAGAGGAGAGGGAGAGGAGAGCTGGTGCGGCACGGGTGTCAGGGACCGCGCCGCACAAGCGGTCAGTGGGTGTGGGCTGCCATGTCGCGCTCGCGGGCGCGGCCGGCCGCGCTCTCGCCGCGGCGGACGATGACGGGGGCGGTACGCAGGACACGGGCGCCCCCAGCGGTGGTCACGCACAGCAGGCCCAGCAGCACGAAGGCGTGGTCGAGGGCGTGAGGTGGGTCAGCCGGCCGATCACGGCGGGCCCGGCGAGCATGCCGACGTACCCGAGCCCGGCGACGCGGGACATGTTCGCCCCGGCGGCGGAGGGGTCGGCGGGTCCTGCCGCGCTGAACAGCTGAGGAACGCAGCCGGACAGGCCCAGGCCGAACAGCGGGGGCCGGTGAACACGACCGGTACCGACGGGCCGAGGATCACGAGGGTGATGCCGACGGCGGCCGCGGCCGCGCCGTACCGCAGGATCCCCATGGAACCGAACCGGGTGACGAAGCGGTCGGCGAGCAGCCGGCCGACGGTCATGGCCGCGGCGAACGTGCCGTAGGCGAAGGCCGCCGTGCCGGCCGACGCACCGAGGGCGTCCTTGAGGTGCAGGGTGCTCCAGTCGTTGGCGGCGCCCTCGCACAGCATGACCATCAGCGCCAGGACGGCCGGCATCCAGACCCGGCCCGTGGTGCCGCGCCCGGCGGCCGGTGACGCCTCGGTCTCCCGCACGGGGTCCGGGCTCTCGACGGCGGGGGCGGCGGGCAGCAGGGCGCGGGTTCGGGGAAGGCGCTCTAGCCGTTCCACGTGGTGACGACCGGGTGTGTCCTGGGCGACGGTGACTTCCTGATGACCTCCCAGGAGATCGCCCTGAGCGTCACCGCCGGCGCACCGGTGATCTTCGTCGTCCAGAACAACGCGGGCTACATGTCGATCCGCGGCGGTCAGCGCAAGCAGACCTCGCGGCACATCGGCACGGAGTTCTCCCACCCCGACGGCTCGCCGTACAGCCCCGACTTCGCGGCCATGGGCCGTGCCTTCGGGGTCGAGTCGTGGAAGGTGAACGACGCCGCGTCCCTGGAGCCGACGCTGCTCAAGGCCGTCCAGTCGGGAGCACCCGCCCTGATCGAGGTCCCCACGGACCGCGACGCCGCGGGCCCCTGGGTGCCGGGCTGGTGGAACTTCCCGATCCCGGCCTACATCACGGACGAGCGCCAGGACGAGTACGACCGCATCAGGGCCACCGAGCAACACCTCTGAGACAGCCCCGCGCCACCGTGCCGACCACCGCCCGTGCAGCCGAGACCCGGCCGCACGGGCGGCTCGCATGACCGGGTTGCCCTGTGTCGCCGGATCGACCGCTCGACCGCTCCCCCTCGCATGGGGTACCTACGGACTCATCACGCGCACAGACCCGTCTCCCAGGGCCACCTGGAGTCCCGGCCCGCTTCGATGAGCGGGATCAGCCGGAACGCGGCGTCGCTCAGGCCGCCGAAGGTGTGGTGGTGCGGGCCGGACGGGGCGTGGGCCGGGGCGTAGCCGGCCAGATTCCAGGTGTAGACGGGGACGCGGAAAGGGATCGCCCGCAGCGGGTTGGACCACTGACCGGCCCCGGTCTGTTCGTCGGTGACCATGACCACCCGGTCGTGACGGGCGTAGTTCCGCCTGAGTGCCGCGGCCGTGTGCGTGCCGCCGAGGTCATGGAAGCGATCCAGCACACGCAGTACGGGCTCACCCGGGGCGAGTTCCACGCGACGGCTGTCCGACCCGAACTCCACCAGGTCGGCGCACTCCGCCCGCAGCGCCAACGACGTACCGAAAATGGCCGCCGAATCCGCACGGTTGAGCTGAGTGTGCTCGCCGGGGCGGTCGAACATCGAGCCCGATCGGTCCACCAGGATCAGTGTGCGGCCCGGCAGTGCGGGGACGTTGGCGAGGGAGTGGCCTAGGGCCGTCTCCAGAGCCTCCTCCCAGCGGGGCGACGACACGTTGCGATAGGCGGCCAGATACCGGAACGGGAACTGCCGGGATCTGCGCACCGCGTCCGGGGAGGAGATTCGCGCGGCGACCTCGGCGGCCACCCGGTCGCTCACGCCGGCGAGGTCGAGGTTGCGCAGGTTGCGTACGAGGGCCATCGCCCCCATCGACGGGATCAGTGCCTCCCACACCGCCGCGTCGAGCGGCCCCTGTAGCCAGCCTGCCACCGACTCCCAGGTCATCCCGGCCGCGTTCAGCCGTTCAGCGCCACCCGGCGCGGTGACCAGGGCACGCCGTTCCTCGACCGGCACGGCCATCAGTTCCCGGTGTGCGGTGAGCAGCGTCTCGCCGGGCGGGGGAAGGGCACGGTCGGGGCGGTGGCGGCGATCGATCGCGTACTTGAACAGGGGGCCCTGCCACGGACGTCCGGGGTCGGGGGAGGGGTGGGTGAGTTCGATGACATCGGCGAAGCGGTAGGGGTGTGAGGCGGTGTCGTACTTGAGGAGTGCGCGACCGGTGTACAGACGCCGGACGGCGTCGGCGACTCCGCGCTTGAGCGGCTGCGGGAGTCCGCGTCCGTGCCGTGAGATCCAGTACGCCAGCAACTCACCTGGCTCGTCGGCCCGTTGCAGGACGGCGGACACGGCCTGCCGTGAGAAGCCGACGGCCCCCGCGTCCAGCCTGGCCCGCACGAACTCGGCGGCGCCCACGAGGGATGCGGTGCGCATATGGGCCTCGGTGCGCAGCCAGCCCAGCAGGCCGAGAGTCCACTCCGGATCGCTGACGGCGAGCATGCGCACCAGCTGCTCGTAGCGCTCGTCGCGGGCGGCGGCGTCCTCGTAGAAGGTGTGATGGCCGACCATGTTGGCCACGGCCAACAGGAAGAGTTCCATCTTGGGCGGGCGGGCGTACGCGGTGCCACCCTGGTGGGTGAGGCGGTGGAGTCGGTGCGCGGACGGCCGGCGCGGGCCCGGTGCGCCGGCGGACGGCGGGAGCAGCCACCGGCCATGGGTGGAGAGCGACGAAGTCGCTCCGCCGGCGGTCAGGCCCGGTATCTCCGCCTGGATCTCGTTCCTGGCTTCGGACTTGGCTCGCTGACGGTTGAAATGGGGCATGCAGAAGGTCCCTTGGGAGACGTTCCTGGAAGAAGGAGAGACGCCTTCCGAGATCAGTAGTGGCACCGGGGTGGTGTTGCGATCTCAGACAGGAAGTAACCGGGGCACAGCGCATCGGAAGGCGTCAGGCACGGACGCTAGTCGATGCGGTGAGCGGTCGCACGCCATTTACTGCCGCCCTCCGCCCGCTCCTCTTGCCTTGTCGCTCCTCACGTTCTTGATCTGGTCATAGCCGTTTCCGGTGGCGACCAGGGTCCAGTGCTGGTTCGCACCGTTGTTGTCGGACCACTGGACGATGCCCGCGCCGTCCGTGGTGAGCCCGTCCTTGACGTCCAGCAGCTTGCCGGTGTCCTGGCTGACGATCTCGTAACTCCCGACACCCACCGGGACAAACCGCCAGCGCTGGTTCTGCGCTCCGCCGTCGGTCCAGTGGATGATGTTCGCTCCGTCGGAGTTCGATCCACCGGAGATGTCGACCGCCTTGCCGCTGCTCTTGTTGAGCATCTTGCAGAAGCCGTTCTTGGCGGGGAACGCGATGTGGGCGAAGGCGTCCAGCGCGCAGACCGTGTTGGAGGAGGACGCCTTCTTCGTTCCGGTGCACACGATTCTGATCGTGTGGGGGCTGCGTCGCCCTCGCCAGGTTCGGCAGCGCCTGCTGTCCTGATCACCCGCGGCCCGATCGACCAGCAACTGGGGAAGATCGTCGGCCTCACCCCGGTACATGAACTCCGCAAGGCGTTCCGACTGCTGGTCGCGGTACTCGCGGTCGCGGACGAACGGCGTCGCGAGCGCTTCTGCTCCGGCGGATGCGGTCATTGGTGGCACAACCTGCTTGTGACCGGCGGGCGATGACGAGTCCCCGCGCCGCTGTTCCCTGCCCCTGGACTCCATATGCGGCAACACAGGCTGAGGGCAGTCATGGGTCGACCATGGGGCAGATGAACCTCCGGGATCGGCCACCACACAGCAGAGGGCAGTGTCTCCCTCCACCTCTCATCCGTCGCACTCACGGCTGAGCCCGAAAGGTCACCCCTCGGCAGAGCAGGAAGGCCTCAGTGGCTGCGGGGCGCGTACATGATCACGGCCATGCCTGCGAGGCACACCAGGGCTCCGACGACGTCGTATCGGTCGGGGCGGTAGCCGTCGGCGACCATGCCCCAGGCGATCGACCCGGCTACGAAGATCCCGCCGTACGCGGCGAGGACGCGTCCGAAGTTGTCGTCGGTCTGCCAGGTGGCCACGAGCCCGTACAGGCCGAGGGCGATGACGCCGGCGCCGATCCAGACCCAGCCCCTGTGCTCGCGGATGCCCTGCCACACCAGCCAGGCGCCGCCGATCTCGCAGAGGGCGGCGACGGCGAACAGGGCAAGGGAGCGAGCGACGGTCATACCGAGGGACCCTACCGGCGGCCCGCGCCGCCGATCTTCAGCGGGGCCAGATCCAGGTCACCCGGCAGGGCCGCATGGACCACATGCTCCTCCCGGTCGAGGCCCGCCCGCACACGCCACCCGACCGCCGCGACACCGCGGCCACGGCCCTCACTCGCGCGATCAAGGACAGCGTCGGCGTCACGGTCGAGGTGCAGCTCGTCGACCCCGACACCCTGGAACGCTCGGTCGGCAAACTCAAGCGCGTCAAGGACCTGCGCGACAGCCCGAGCCGACGATGCCCGGTCCCCCGCGCCGGCGACCGCGCAGGAGCGAGAGGGCGCCGGCGCGGGGACGCCTCGAATGCGGCATGGCGAATCGCAAGCCGCACGGTGAACCGGAGCAGCCACGACCGCCGGCAACCCGGAGCAGCGACGGACCGTCGGCAGGCCGGGCCAGGGGCGGACCGTCGGCGGGCCGGGCCAGGGGCGGTAAGTACCCTGATCGACCATGGCTCGGTACCCGGGCAAGGTGGGGTGGGGAACATGCACGTGAACAGCAAGGGTGTGAGAGCGAATGCGGCAATCGCCGTGGCAGTCCTCCTGGTGAGCGTCGCCGTGGCCGTCTGGCAGGCGTTCGGGGACGACATCTCGGCGGCCGGAACAGACTCGGCAACCGTGTTGCCCGGGACCGCTCCCGTGCGGGGCGAGCGGGTCCCGGGGGACTTCGACGGCGACGGCCAGAAGGACCTCGCCGTGGTCGAGAACACCGGGACCGCCACCGACGAGCGGCATCACATCCGTGTCCTGTACGGGCCGTTCACTCGCGAGGGGGAGCCACGTCGCACAGGGGAGGCCCGCCCCAACCCGATCTTCGAGGCCGGCCTCGTCACCAGCGACACCAGCTTCTCGCTCACCGCAGGCGACGCGGACGGCGACCGCGCCACCGACCTCGTCGTCACCTCCCACCTGGACGGCGAGCAGGAACCGTCCGTCCTGCTGCACGGAGGAGGCGAGGCCGGCGGATTCGACCCGCGCGCACGGTACTTGCGGACCGGAAGCTCCGTGGCGTTCGGGGACTTCGACGGCGACGGCAAGGGTGACATCGCCGTCGGCGACAGCGGTGGCCGCAACAACGAGCCGGAAGCGGATCCCCAGGACCCCACGGTCCACGACACCGTCACGGTCTACTACGGCGGCGACCGCCCCGATGAGCGCCTGGAACCCGGAACGAACGGGAGCTATTCCACGGCGGATGTCGACCATGACGGACAGGACGAGCTGCTCATCTCCTCCGAGGGGGGCGTCGAGGTCCTGCGAGGGAGCACCGCCGGGCTGGTCGTCAAGGACGGCAGCGGGGGTGTGCAGGGCTGGACCGTCGGCGCCGCGATCACGGCTGCCGCCGGCGCGGTGCTGCTGGCTGTCGGATACCGGCGCAGGAAGGCGTCGTCCCGTTCAGGGTCGCCGTCGAAGGCCCCGTGGTGGGCTCGCTTCGAGGGCGAGCCCCGGCCCCCGGCGGGCCAATGAGCAACCCCAGTGCGTCTTTTGGCTACTTCCTGCCCCGGAACTGCCCGCATCCAGGCGTTCCCGCATGATCGATGCATGCTGATCGAACTGGTGTAGGTCGCGGGTTTTCCCGGCGCGCCGTTGCTGGCCGATGTCCGAACCGGATGCGGGCACATCGGAGTCCGCTGGTGCGGGGACCGGGCCGCGGAACCCGGTGAGTACCACGTCGAGTGGAGCATCGACGAGGACATCGTCTGGGGGCGGAACGCCGAGCCGGCTGCCGGTATCGGTCCTGGGCTCCGGACCGGCGGGCACTGCGTCGTGTTGCGAGGACGGTTGATGCTCACGGAGGACGGCGCCGCTCTGCTGGACCTGGACGGCTCCGCGGTTCTGCTGGACCTCGCTGAGCCGCTGCCCGCCGGTGTTGCCGGTACTTGGGTCGAACTCTTCGTCGACCGCTACAACGTGGCGCTCTACCCCTACACACTCTGACGAGGGGACAGTCTCCGGCTGTCTGCTCCACGGCAGATCACTGCGACCGCTCGACCCATTCCCGTACGGAGAGTGCGCTCTCCATGCGGGAGGCGATGTCCGTTCTCGCTGCCGCGTCCAGTGTCTCCGGCAGTGCTTGGAAAGTGGCGGGCAGTACGTCGAGCAGGCTCAACACCTCCTCGCCGGTCCGGACCGTGAGCAACAGTTGGCAGCGCCACTGCGGCGACACCTCCGGCCGGTGGTGGAGCCGATGCTCCATCGCCGGAAAGAGATAATGCACCGCCGTGGCCTCGGCGTGATGCCGCAGCCAGTCGACCGGGAGCCGCTGGCTGAACCCCGACCGCTCCGCTTCCTCCTCCAGCAGCAGGAGCCGCTCGGTGTCGATAACCCGGATCGTCCGCGGCAGCGCTGCAGTCATGCCGGGATCATGCCACCAGGTGACGGCGATGAGGCCACCTCGCTCCCCGCCGGCCGGGACCACGGTCGCGTTCGGAGAGACGATCGGCCGCTTCCAGCACAACAAGTTCCGGATAGCCGAGCTGGTCACCCGTGTGGAGGTGACCCAGGCGTACGTCGATCAGTGCGTCCTGGCGCACACGCGCGGCAAGCTTACCCACGTGGACGCGGCCAAGGCCAAGTGGTGGGCCGCCGGGACGCAGAACGCCGTACTGGACGAGTGCGTCCAACTGCACGGCGGCTACGGCTACATGAACGAGTACCGCATCGCACGCGCCTGGCGGGACGCCCGCGCGACGAAGATCTGGGCCGGGTGAGACGTTCTTCTTCGACGCGGATACCCGCCACCCCGCTTCCGCGGAAGCGGTCGGCGCCGGATCACTCTTCGCGCTCGCACCGGGCAGGGGACTGCTGGCCCACCGGGAGGCAGGCGGAAACCTCCACACGTACGCGCAGCTGAAAGCGCCCCGGGACTGGTTCGCCGACCTCGACACCACCGATATCGCTGCCCTCACCGCACGGGTGGCCAAGGAGTTCGACGGCTGGGCTCCCGAACTCACCGCGCTGATGACCGACAGCGACACCCCGCCGGCCCTGCGCCCGGTCTTCACCCTGCCGGCCGGACACCACTGGGACCGCGTACGGGGCGTGACCCTGCTCGGCGATGCCGCCCACCTCCGCGCACCGAACGGCGAGGGCGCCAACTCGGCCATGCGGGACGGCGCGGAACTCGGCCGGGCCCTCGCCCGGCACCCCGGCGATGTGGAGACCGCGCTCGCCACGCACGAACAGACCATGTTCGCCCACGCCGCCGATCTGGAAGCGGACGACGACGGCTTCTACCAGCTCATGATCGACGACCGTGCACCGCACAGCGTGCCCGCCCAGATGACCGGCGTTCTACAGGGCGCGTGACGCTGATCTCCACGTGCAACGACCCGCAGCCGTACGAGGCTTGCGGGGGTGGGGTCGTAGGACCGAATGCCAAGGTTCTCCTCTACGACGGTAGGGGCCTTCCGCGTGGCACCCCGGGGGAGGGGTGCCGGCATCGTCACCGCGCCCGAGCTCACGCAGACCCGCTGCGGCGGCTCCTCAGCCACCACGCGCCGCCGCCGAGCACGAGGACGGCGGCACCGATACCGAGGGGCACGGCCATCGGCATGCCGTCGTCGTCCTTGGTGTCGGCCGCCGCCGGTTCTGTCGACGACTTCTCGGCAGCGGGTTCGTCGGACGGCGTGGCCGTTGTGGGAGCGGGGGCGGTCGGTTCCGGCGTGGGGCTGGGACTCACGGGCTTCGCGCCGGGGGCGGCGGCCTTGAGCTCCAGTCGGGGTGCGGGATGGCCGTGCCCGTGCCCGTCGCCCTCTGCCTCATCCTCCAGTTCGATCCAGCGGTCGACCTTGCCGTCGCTGTAGGTCTGGAGCGTCTTGAAGACCAGCTCCTTCGCGTCCGGCAGCTGCCGGACGGTCACGACGTACTCGGCGTCCTCGCCCACCGCGAGCTTCGGCCCCGAGACGCTGTAACCCCGCTCGGTGGGGGTGAACTTCCAGTTCTCGGGGCCTTCCTCGTAGGTGAGGTCCTGCGGGGTGATGCCCTTGGGGAGGATCACCTCCAGCTTGGTGATGCCGGCCGATGCGGACTCCGACTCGGCGGAGAAGGTCAGTTCGACGTTCTGGCCGAGGGCACGGGCGCCGTCCGCCTGGACTTCGGAGTGGGCCGCCGCCGGGGCCGCCGTGGCGACAGCGACAGTGAAAGCGAGTGCGGAGAGGGTGCCGGAAAGGCGCAGGCTGCGTACCAGCGTCGGTCGGTGCACTGAGAACTCCCAAGGTCGATGGTGTGGGGACTGCGTTCAGTTCCTGCTCTGGTTCGACGGCGCCCCGGTGGGCGCGCCCAGGCCGTGATCGACGCACCTCGCTTCTCGCGCCCGTCTCCCGCCGAGGATGCAGGGCACCGGCATCCGGCTCGGCGCGCGCAGAGCAGCGCGAGGGTCACGGTGGAACGGGTGAGGCTCGCTGGGCCGGACGGCCCGCGGGCCGTCCGGCCGGGCGCGGTGTGCGCCGCCGGGCCGATTTGCCCGAGGCGTGGAGTCGACGCCCGTCGTCTCCGTGTACGGCCAAGGGTGGCTGGCTGTCGTCAGGCGACAGCGGTCCTCATGGGTGGGCCCCGAGTGGTGATGGCGTGGGTGAGCAGGAGACGCCGCGGCATGCGGTCCGAACGCGCCCGCTCGGCGCGGATGCGCGGCCGGCTCGGCGGTGCGGGCAGCCGGAGGATGAGGTGCAGCGGTGCGACAAGCCGTGCGGCGAAAGCCCGCAGAACGCGGAACGCGGCTCGCTCGCCGAGGGCGAGCCACAGACCACAGAGCAGCGCGGCCAGCAGATGGACGGCGAGCATGCCGGCGGAGGACACGCCGCCCATGCCGTGGTCCAGAGAATGCGTGACCCCCATGTGGTCCATCGGGCCCATGGAGTGCGTCGCACCCACCCCATGGACCATGGACGTCAAGGACGTCGACAGGGCACCGTGCCCCGCGTGCAGGCCGGACGGCGATCCGCACAGTGCGTAGCCCAACCACTGCTCGACGAGCGATGTGCCTCCCGAAGCCCGGGAGTTGACGACGGCCTGTGCGAGAGAGAACGACACATGGAGCACCGCCTGGGCGGCGACCACGCAGGAGCCGACCAGGACCGGTCCGCGCTCCCGCCGGGCCAGCAGCCAGCCCGTCCCGCCGGCCACTGCCGACCCCGCGGCCATGGCCCACCAGGGCACCGCGGTCCCCGACATCATGACGTGCCCCAGGGAGGCGAGCAGCACGCAGACGGCCGCGAACACAGCAGCCCTGAGCGTGCGAGAACACCACCCTGCAGTCATGACGCTTCATCCTCACAGTCCGGGTCACACGCGTCACGGAAGGGTACGGAACTTCCCCCGGAGTCCCACTCAATTCGGCCATGGTGATCCACACCACAGTGACAGGCGAGTGGCCATCTGGCTGTTGCTGTCGCAAGGGTGACGCTCACGAGGGCAGGGCCAGGTCGATACCTAGAGGCCAGGCGCTCCGATGCCGTACAGGCCGCTGCCGTCGGGGAACCAGGTGAGGTGGGTTGAGGTGTTCGGCCTAGAGTGACGGTGATGTCGCGGGTGGGGGTATCCCTGGAGGATGCGGTATCCCGATGGGGGTGGCCTGACCGCGAAGCAGCGGGCCCGGCTGGAACAAGTGCGGTTCGAGGTTGCCGAGTTATTCGCGCAAGGGGTGAAACCGTCGCAGGTCGCGCGGTGGTTGCGGGTCTCACGCAAGTCCGCCTGTGCCTGGCGGGACGGTGTGTAAAGGAACTGCGGTCCAAGGGCCCTCCGGGCGTCCGTCACGGATGAAGCCCGAGTGGCGGGCCTGGCTGGCCGTCCGCTTCCGGACCTACACCCCCGACCTCAACCCGGCCGAGGGCGTGCGGGCACACCTGAAGAACAGCCTGGGCAACCTCACCCCGTGCAGCATCGATTCCCTCGTTGTGCTGGTCCGCACCCGCCTCAAACGGATGCAGTACCGGCCGGACCTCCTCGACGGATTCATCGCCGAGACCGGACTGATCGCGACGCCGCCATGACGTCACCCCAACCGAAAACCTCAGTAGTCGCTCGACAGCATGGCTGTCACCCGCCGCCCCGCAGTGCGGCGACCGCGTGACCGACTAGGAAGATGCCCACCACCGCCACGAAGCCTGGGATCGCGAGGATGAGGACCATGATCAGCGTGTCCTGGAGGCTGACGCCCACCCTTGCATAACCGGGTCGCGCGGGGTCGTAGGTGAGTTCGATCGGGTCCGTGCCACTGCCGGTTGTCTGGTACGTGTAGCTCTGGCCGGTGACCGTCGTGTACGTGTACACCCGCCACTTGTTGGTGTAGTGCGAGAACTGGGCCACGACGGTGACGCCGCGCCGTTTCAGTCGCCAGTCCGCCACCTGTGCCCGGCCCCCGGCATAGATTATGAAACACCCGGCGTACAGCGCGACCGAACCGCCGAGCAGTGCAGCCACCTTTCCCCCGCCCCCGGCCACGCCCACGGCCGCCACCAGCCCGGCATAGAACAGGGCGCCCACCGCAGCGACCAGCCTGCCTCCGGAGAGCCACCCCTCGCGGCCCGGCAGCGGACGCACGTCCACCAGCGACAGACCGTCCACGGGTTCGGCGTCACCGTCGGGCGTCGGCAGCAACCGACCGACCGCCTGCCCGAACGCGGCAGCGCCCGCCTCCGAGACCCCCTCGACGCGGTAGACCACCGCCTCGGCTCCACCCCACAGTTCGATCTCGATGGCGCGCCCCTCGACCCGTACCTCCGCCATCGCTTCCAACGGTATGCGGAGCTCCTCGGCGGACCTCCGAAGTACCACCACCTGACCATCCAGGCGGAGCGCCGTACGCCTTTTTCCTCGCAGAACCAACGCGGCAGCCGTGGTCGCCATCCCCGTAACTCCCCCCTTGACAGTCAGAAGCAGAAGACGGTCAGCCGACTGCGGGCCGCGATCAGCTCGAGCATTGCTGCATCAACGGGCCCGCCAAGTTGTTGGTGTGCCGCGTCCGGCAACGAAGGGAGGTCCTTCTCCCGAAGGCCTTCCTGGGGCATCGCTCTGCGACCTGCGGCAGCGTCACCCTTGAGCGAATAGCCGGGCGGCCTCGAACGCCACCTGCTCCCGCTGAGCCCTCATGACACCCCCACCAGCGAGGTCATCGTCACCCTAGCCGAAAACCTCAGCAGCAGTGCCGCATCGGGGAGAGCACCGGGTCCTCGGCCAGTGTGCGGTGGGAAGGCTGCCGCTTCGCCGGGCTGGACGGTATCGGCGGGAACCGGGCCGAATGGCAGCATCATCGCGACCGGATCCGACTCCCACCGCCTTGCCACCACCCGAGCCCGGGCCGCAGAACCTACCAGGCCGGCTGACGCATCCGCGGACCACGCCTCTCGGCGGCTCACCGCCCGCATAGGCAGCGAGCCGCCATCAGCGGGAAACGCCCGCCAGGCAGACACACGAGCGCTCGCTCTGAGCGACAACATTGCTGACACGGCATCGCCGGACTGGCGAAGCGTCAGCGCTGCTGCATGCCGAGCTGGTTCGCGGCGGCATCCACGGTCTGCGCGAGCAGGACGGCAATGGTCATCGGTCCAACGCCACCGGGAACCGGAGTGATCAGACGAGCTCGAGTGAGGGCGGTGTCGTAGTCCACGTCACCGACGTTGCCCGGGTTGTAGCCGGCGTCGATCACGACCGCGCCAGGCTTGATGTCCTCACCGCGGATCAGCTGAGGCCGTCCCACGGCTGCTACCACGACATCCGCTTCCCCGACGATCGCCGACAGGTCGGCCGTGTGGGAGTGGCAGTACGTCACCGTCGCGTCCTTGGCGAGCAGGAGCATCCCGGCCGGTTTGCCGAGAATCGCGCTGCGACCCACCACGACGGCGTGCCTGCCCGCGAGTTCGACGTCGTACGCTTCCAGCAACCGCATGATCCCGCCCGGAGTGCAGGACACGAAGCCCGGCAGCGCGAAGCTCATCGCGGCGAAGGAATGCATCGTGACCCCGTCGACGTCCTTCTCCGGAGCGATGGCCTCGAACGCCGCTCGCTCGTCGATGTGCGGGCCGCAGGGGTGCTGCAACAGGATCCCGTGCACTTCCGGATCGCTGGACAGGCCCGCGAGGGAATCGATCAGTTCGGCGGTCGTGGTGGTGGCGGGCAGACCGATATGCCGGGACCGGATGCCCGCCTTCGCGCAGCGCGCTCGTTTCATGCGGACGTACGTGGCCGACGCGGGATCCTCTCCCACCAGTACCGTTGCCAGGCAAGGACTGGTCCCCGCGCGTCGTGAGATCTCCGCCGCCTTGGCGGCAGCCTCACCGACGATGCGTTTGGCGAGGTTGGTGCCTTCCATGAGCTGGGCCGTCCGAGTCGCGGACATCGTTGCCCTCCAGGCGTTGCTGACCACTCGCCCAGGCGCACGGCAACGACGTCTCGTCAGACCGCTCCCCGGTGGTGCTCCACCTCAGCGCCAGTCACGGCCCACGCTGAACTGTAGTAGACGGAGCATGCTCACACTCGCAACGTCCTTGGCCGGGAGCGACCTGCGGCGTCATGTCACGTGCACATTCCAGGCGCGTCCATTCGCCGGATGCCTCCCGCACCCACAGACAGGCGCTGATGCTGGAGGTGCAGGAAGCCACAGGTCGGATGTGCCAGGCAAAGGAGAAGCGCGGGGCGGCGGCTTCGGATGTCGTGGCCGTCGCCCCCTGAAGGCTTCTCGTACCTCAGGGGCAGGGTTTTGCGAGCGATGGCGCCCTGTCAGGAACGTGTGCGCGCGGTCCGCCTCCGTCCACGGCGGGAGGGGGCGGCGGTGCCACCGATCAGGGCCAGGGCCGTTTTCTCGGTTTTCTGAGCGGCTGCCCGAGTGCCCAAGCCGCCGTCCTCGTCCGTGTCGGGCTCGGGCGCACGGCGGGCCGCCCACCGGTCGATGCCCACGTTGAGCAACAGGCACACGGCGCCCCAGCCCACGCTCGTCGCCAGGTGGCCGCCGATGCCGGCACCGTCGAAGTAGACCGCGGCGTGGACCACGTCGACCACGTCGACCACGTCGACCACGTCGACCACGTCGACCACGTCGACCACGTCGACCGCGGCGGGCAGCGGCAGGACGTCGTTCAGGTCGCGGAAGACCTCGGGGACCATGTACAGGGAGATGGCTTGTCGATTCCCGACCTCGTCGAGGCGC
The DNA here is from genome assembly GCF_042802995.1 of Streptomyces sp. NPDC057438. NCBI lineage: Bacteria > Bacillati > Actinomycetota > Actinomycetes > Kitasatosporales > Streptomycetaceae > Streptomyces > Streptomyces sp. NPDC057438. The sequence continues at coordinate 19,983 of NZ_JBHVDD010000003.1, read as the reverse complement.
TCGGTCTCGCGTCCTCCACGCTCAACCGCCAGACCGCCGCGCTCCTCAAGAACGGCCTGGTCGAGCGTACGGTCGATCCCAGCGGCAGTATCGTGCACAAGTTCCGCATCACCGAGGAGGGGATCGGCCGACTCAGGGCGGAGCGGGACGAACGGCATCCGGCCTGGACGAGACCCTCGGTGCCTGGACGACGGAGCGCCTCGACCGCTTCATCGGCGATCTGGAGCAGTTCAACACCGACATCGAGCGGATGACCGGTCGGCCATGGCCCCGGACGGGCCGTCCAACGGACTGAGCCTGCCGCGCCGCTCGCGGGGGGCGCGGAAGACGGTCACGTCATGCAGGAGCGACCACCCCGAAGCCCGCAGCGATGCCGTATGTTCGCGACACCGCCATCGGGCCTCAGAGGCTGGCACGCACATGACCGGTCATCAGTATCACGCGATGACCCCGGTGTTGATTCCCGAGTTCGTTGCGCGGGTGTCGTGGGTCGTGCTTGGCTCGCCCGATGAACCTTCTGTTGACGGCGAGTGGTCTGCGTAACGAGACGCTGCGGGATGCGCTGCGGGAGATGCTGGGCAGGCCGTTCGGATCGGCGAACGTCGTGTACGTTCCCACGGCGTCCGTCGCCGAGCCGGGGGACCACAAGTGGTTGGTCGCGGACATGAACCGGCTGTGCGGCCTGGGCTGGCGGGAGTTCGACGTCCTGGAGCTGAACGGCCTGCCCCGGCAGACGGTGCTCGAGCGACTGCTGCACGCCGACGTCATCTACGCCGGGGGCGGCAACCAGTACCACCTCGCGCGCAGCATCACCGGCAACGGCCTGGCCGACGGCTTCCTGGAGGCCCTCGAGAGTCGGGTCTACGTCGGGTTCAGCGCCGGATCGATGATCTTCAGCCGTCATCTCACCGGACGCTCCGCCGACGTCATCGGGGACACCAAGGACCTCAATGTGCTAGGCGCGACGATCGTGGAGCCCCCGTTCGGCCTCTTCGACTGGTACCTCAAGCCGCACCTGTATTCGGCGGACTTCCCCGAGCGGGACGATGCCTGGGCCGATCGCATCGCCGAGCGCGCCGACTTCCCGATCTACTTCATCGACGACGAGACGGCGGTTCGCGTCAGGGACGGCAAGATGGATGTCGTTTCCGAAGGCCGGTGGCGGTTCCATCCGTGACCCCATACGCGCGGTGGGCGCCCCGGACAGGGCAGTGCGGCCCCCCCCGGGGGAGCCACGGCTGCTGCGGGTCCTCGTCCCCGCTGTTGTGATCGTGAGTCTGGTCCCGGACGTCATGGTCGGCGTCACCGACAGCCGGCCCGGCACCAGCTGGGGAGCCGCCGTCGCCTTGATGGTCATGCACGTCGTGGTCGCCGCGGTTGCCGTCCCCGCCTTCCGGCGACTCCTGCCCCTCCCCCCCGCTGCCCGGGCGTGATCATGGGCCCCCATCGGGGTGCAGGCCCGCACCGCGGTCGTACGGCACCCACTGGGTTCCGTACGACCCTGCGGGCCCGGGTTCGCAGCCACGTTGACGTTGTGCGGATCCGCCTGCGGCGGGCATGACGACGAACCCACCCTCTGCAGCCCCGACCCAGGAGGTTGGGCGGGGAGCCGCTACTGCCCCGCCTCAACGGGGTCGGACCTCGGGTATCGCACAGCGAGGGCCGCGATGTCGTCGTTCAGTCGTCCGCCGCTGAAGCGGAGCAGGTCTTGATGCAGTCGGCTGAGCAGCCCGTGGGGTGAAGCGACCGCCGGGTTCTGCTCGCGCATCCAGTCCTGCAGGGGGAAGAACTCGCCGCCGTGATCCCGGGTCTCCGTCACGCCGTCGGTGTAGAGCAGGAGTTGATCGCCCGGGGCGAAGGGCACGGTGTCGGTCCGGTAGTTGTCCTGGACGAGTGCCGCGAGGTTGAGAGGCGGCGAGGGCTCACTGGGCTCCAGGACGTACGTCTCGCCCCGGTGCACGAGCAGCGGTGGCGGGTGCCCGCAGTTGAGGAGTGTGACATGGCCGCCGCCGCGCGGGATCTCGACGAGCAGAGCGGTGGCGAACCGCTCCGGCAGGTCCTGGGAGGGGTGGGCGGCGCTGTGCCGGCCGATGCTGGTCTCCAGACGCCGGATGACGCTCGTCAGATCGGGTTCGTCGTGTGCCGCCTCCCGGAAGCAGCTGATCAGCGCGGAGGCCGCACCCACTGCGGACAGGCCCTTGCCCCGTACGTCCCCCAGGAGCAGCCGGACGCCGTGAGGTGTCTCGGCCGCCTCGTAGAAGTCACCGCCGATCCGCGCCTGGGCCTGCGCCGCGACGTACAGTGATTCGATCTCGATGCCTCCCAGATGGCTCGGCAGCGGTCGGAACAGGACCTGCTGGGCGGTGTCGGCCACGAGTCGGATCTGGAGAAGGGTCTCCTCCCGCCGGAGCCGGACATGGCTCGCGTAGGCGGCCGCCAGGGTGACGGCGGCGATCGCAGCCGCCGTGTAGGGAGTCCCCAGGTCGCTGTAGACGAGGCCCAGGCCCAGCATGATCAGTGCGCAGAACCCCCCCAGGAGGATCGTGGGCAGCACGGGCCACATCGAGGCGGCCAGGGCGGGCGCGGCAGGCAGCAGACGGCTGATGGCGATGCCTCTCGGTGTCGCGAACGCCAGCGCGCCGATGAGGAGGGTGAGGATCACCGGTGACAGTCGGACAGCGTCCCATCGGTCACCGTACGGACGACCGCGTCGCTGTCGCCTCAAAGTAGGCACGAAATGAATCGTAACTACAACAAAGCGGATATGGAGCCAGGCGGGAATGCATGTTCATGCCGGGCTTGCTGCCGTGATCGCTGGACCCGGCGCACACGGACAACGTTCGCCGACGAGCAGCCCGACAGTCAGGACAGGGGCTGGGCGAGATCGCGCGGCTGTTCCGGCCTTGGCCTGCGCTGCCCCGATTCGTCAGGTACAGGACACGCCTGATCGAGCAGCGTCGACGACGGCGGATGCGGATGCGGACGTGCCACGTTGGCAACCGCCCGGCCGCGCTCGCCACCAGGAGACGTTGTCGGGCCGCCGGCCACGGTGGGCGCGGTCACCGGCGGCGGCAGCAGAATTCGGCATGAGTAGGACGAGGGAAGGCGCGGGAGACGATGTCGAACCCCGCTCGACGGAGCATGCCCTCGACGATCCACGCATAGGTGGAGAACTCCTCCCTGACATGGGTTTCGAAGTCGGTTCTGGTGAATCCCTCGCCGTCCGGGCGGCCCGCGGCAGCGATCCAATCCCGCAGATGTGTCTCTGCGCTGGAGGCCTCGAAACTGAAGATCACGTCCCACAGGTAGAAGAACCCGCCGGCGCGAAGCATCTCGGCCGCGTTGACCAGCGCCTGCTGTTTCCAGAAGTCCGGGAGCTGGTGCAGGGCCGACTTCGTGGTCACCACGTCGGCGAGAGGGCCCTGGTGGGTGTAGTCGAGAAAACCGGCGTGGTGCCATTGCGGGGCCACATCGAACCGATCGGCCCGCGCCTTGGCAAAGGCCAGCATTTCCGCGGATACGTCCACGCCGTGTGCGACGGCCCCGCGCCGTGCGGCCTGGACGGTCAGTGAGCCGGTACCGCACGCGAGATCGATCAGCCGGGTGCCATCGGTGACGCCAAGACGGTCGAGTAACGCATCGTCAGCCAGCGGATCCGTACCCTGGTTGCGGTCGTAGGCAGCGACCGCGGCTCTGCTGCCCAGGTCGATGCCGACAGGCGCATATTCGGAGAAGTACCAGGCAGGAAGAGAACGTGCGGGATCGCTTCGTGGCATGTCCCGTTTGTAGACTCGCCACAGGCCTTACGGCAACAGCAACTTACGCACCATGGCATTGCGAAAGGTGAAAGGTGCAGGACCACGACCAGTACCGGCTCTTTCTCCACCTCGCGGAAACGCTCAGCTTCACCCGCACCGCAGCCGACTGCCATGTCAGCCCTGCCACGCTCTCCCGCACCGTGCAGCGCCTCGAGGCCGTCACCGGACATCACCTCCTCGACCGTGGCCCTCACGGGGTGTCCCTGACCACGCACGGCCGCGCCTTCCGCCAGTACGCAGCCGAAGCCCTGGACCTCTGGGCCCGCTACCGCAGCGACGGCACCGCAGTCGACGAAGTCGACGGACACCTACGGGTGTTCGCCTCCGTCACCGCATGCCACACCCTTCTGCCCGAACTGCTCACCCCTCTGCGCGCCGCCCACCCGCGCGTGACCGTCTCCTTACGCACCGGCGACGCCGCTGCCGCCCTCGCCCTGCTCGACCAGGGCGAGGCCGATCTTGCCGTCGCGGCCCTCCCCGCCCGGATCCCCGCCACCGTGCTCGCCCGCCAGATCACACAGACCCCGCTCGTCCTCGTCCAGACCGGGTCCCCGCCGGCCCACCAGGAGTTCACCGCCGCCGAGGAGCCCTTCGTCCTGCCACGCCAGGGACTCGTACGTGCGGCCGCAGACCAGTGGTTCCGAGACCTGGGAATCCATCCGCACATCGCCGCCGAAACCGACGGCCATGAAGCGCTGCTCACCTTGGTCGCCCTGGGATACGGCACGGGCATCATCCCCGAACTCGTCCTCCAGCACAGCGGGCTCCACGCGAGACTTCGACAGGTGGCCATCTCATCCGCACCCGACCATCTCACCATCGCCGTCTGCATCCGACGGGCCGACATACACCGCCCCTTGGTCGCCGCAGCCTGGGCGGCCACCCAGCCGGACACAGCGGACCGCTTGCCACAGCGGTGAGGGGGGTCCGCCTGCATGCACGCAAGAGGCCCTGCACGTGAGGGGGAGGGCGTCTACGCTTGGACGTGCGTTCTGCTCGGTACGGATCCGCGAGCTTCGAAGACGCATGCGGCGGAGATGCCCAGGCGCTCGATAACGGCGAGTTCACCCTGGACGAGCAACTGGTCCAGCTACTCACAGGCGAGGAGTAGCCGTGCCGCGGCGCCGGGAGGCCCGGCCGCTGGCCGAGTACTACCGCGACCTGGTCCGCGTCGCCCTGATGGAAGCACGCCCCGCGGGCCTGCACACCTACCAGCTCATGGCCGCCACCCGCCTGACCCGCTCGCAGATCGGCCGTGGCATCCGGCACGTCCGCGACGTCGTCGCCGCCGAGAACCTGACCCCGATCACCTGGACCCGACGCGACGGGTTCATGTTCTCCGACGACCCTGCGGACTGGATCGAGTACGACAAGCGCCAGTTCCGGCAGATCCTCGGCCGCCTCACCCAGGTGATCACGGGCACGCTCGACCCGCACCTGGCCCGCTACCCCGACGACGAATGGGCCCAGCTCGCCACCGCCCAGCTCACCGGCGTCCGCGCCACCCTCGCCCAGCTCGCCAAATAGCCCCCTCCCCCAATCACCTCTGCCGAGCCCGCCATGCCCGCTACCACGCGTCGCCGCCGCTACCCGCCCGACACCTCCATCGCCGAATGGGCTCTCCTGGAACCCCTGCTGCCTATCCCGGCCTGCCAGACCAAGACCGGCGGCCACCCGGAGAAGTGGCCCAGGCGGGAGAGCGTCGACGGCATCCGCTACATCGTCGACAACGGCGCGAAATGGCGGGCCCTGCCTGCGGATTTCCCACCCTGGGAGACCGTCTACGGATTCTTCTGGAGGTGGAACCGGGCCGGAGTCGTCACCTACATCCGTGACCAGCTCCGCCGCCGGATCCGTACCGGCAAGGGCCGCTGCCCCCACCCGGTGACGCTGATCGTGGACTCCCAGTCGGTCAAGGGAGCCTCCACCGTCGGCCGCAACAGCCGCGGCTGCGACGCCGCGAAAAAGATCAACGGCCGCAAACGACATATCACCGTCGACACACTCGGCCTGCCCGTAATGATCACGGTGACGCCCGCCGACATCCAGGACCGCGACGCCGCCCGCGATGTCTTCTGGCGGCTGCGCCTCACCCAGCCGCAGATCACCCAGATCTGGGCCGACCGCGGCTACGCCGGCGACCTCGTGGACTGGGCCCGCGAACGCCTCTGGCTCACCCTGCGCATCGTCTCCCGGCCCAAAGGCACCAAGGGCTTCGTCGTGCTGCCCCGCCGCTGGAAAGTCGAGCGCACGATCGGCTGGTGCATGAACGCCCGCCGCAACGCACGCGACTACGAACGCCTGCCCCAGCACTCCGAAGCACACCTGAACTGGGCACTCATCACCATGATGACCAGGCGCCTCACCCGCAAGAGCCCCCGAACGAGTCAGTGGACCCGGAAGACGCCGACAGCTGGATGACGGTGGTCCTACTCGGCGCCAGCCTTCGACCTGTCGTCCGTCCCGTGCTGACGCCGCCTCTTATTGACCCAGTCGTGTATGGCCGCGATGAGTGCGTCGGAGGGCGTGCGCCCTGCGGCCTCGATGAGCGCTACGAATCACTAGCTAGGACACCAGCAGCGCAGGCTGCCGCCGGACGACGCTGACCACCGAGTCTTCAGCCGTACTGGCTGAAGAGCGCTTGAAGGTACTCCTCCAAGCGCTGGGCGAGAACGGCTGATGTCAGATCTTCCCTCCCGAGTTCCCGCCAGGGCTCGGCGACCTTCTCCGCGTCCGGTGCGAAGGCCAGCGCATCCAGCACACGCCAGTACAGGTGATCAGCAGGGTCGTCGCTGAGCGTTCCACCGGCTGCGACGTAGTGATCCGCAAGCCGCATTCCGACGGGCACTCCGTGAAGCAGAACAAGCGCAGTGGAGCAGTGGGCCACGTCCAGGTCAGCGGGCCCCCACGACGTCTCCACCCAGTCCACGACACCCGTGATCGTCAGATCGGCTCCTTCTCCAGCGAAGAGCACGTTCCCGGGATGGAAGTCCCGGTGCAGGAAGCGAGGCCGGTAGGCTGGCGGCGGCTGTCGGATCACCTCCACGGCACGCTGCCACACTTCCGGCTGTTTCGAGTTCTCGGGAAGCCGCACCCGCTCTGGGCTGGTCCACGCCTGATAGGTGCGCGGCCGGGCTCCTTCTGGAACGAGCACCCCGTGGATCGCCACCAACTGCCGGGCCAGGAGTTCTGTTTTCCGCTCGATGTCCTCCCCGCCCAGTCTGAGACTCCCTGGAAGCAACGACATCAGCAGCGACGGATGGTCGCAGTGCTCCGCTGCCGCGTCAACGCCATGAAGACGAGCGGCCGGCACGTTCGTGTCCGCGAGCAGACGGAGGATGTCCGCTTCCCGCGTCAGCAGTCCCAGGGCGTGCCTTACGAAGAACGGTTTGACGAAAGACCGCAGCACGAGGGAATACGGCTCACCTTCCCCCTCAACATCGAGGCGACGCATCTGCGATGTCCAGCCTCCTCGCAGCGCTGCCACAGCACAGACCCGGTCCCCAGGACGAAGACTCCGCTCCACCCATACACGAGTCCTGGACCCGCCTAGGTCATCGATGTCAGTCTCGACAACCGCCGCGCTCTCGCCCTCAGCCATGCCGACAGCCTAATGATCACGAACGGGCGGCCTGAGGCGAACCTTCAAAAACACCTACTCAGCGTCAACGCCTTCTACACCGACGGCGGGCTGCGCAACTGGTACGTGAACTTCGAACGCCCCACCGTCCGTACCGGCGACGGCTTCGACACCTTCGACCTCACCGTGGACCTGGTCGTCGACCGCGACCTGACCAACTGGCAGTGGAAGGACGAGGACGAGTACGCGCACGTACGGCGGCTCGGCATCGTCACCGACACCGACACCGACACCGAGCACCGGGCCGTGGAGGCGGCCCGCGAGGAAGTCCTCACGATGCTCGCCGAACGAGGCGGCCCCTTCGGCGACGCCGCCGCATGGTCGGCCTGGCGATGGAACCCGACCTGGCCCGCCCCGCGACTGCCGCGACCCACGGCGGCCGTGCGCGGAGCTGCACCGGCAGCCGGCTGAACCGCTGGTCGAGCAGCGAGGAATGTTGGTGCGCCGGACGTGGGCGTCGGCTCCCACCGCACGCGGTGCGCGGGTGGGAGCCGGGCAGCGGGCCGGTCCCGGCCCGGACCGGAACGGCTCAGATCAGCGCGTTCTTGTAGAAGATGCTGGAGCGCCGGTCGCCCTCCACACCGGTGGCGAAACCGATGAAGAGGCGGGCCTCACCGCCGTCGGTGCGGTAGATCGCCAGACCCTCGGGCTCGCGGTGGTGCAGTGTGGAGCCGGCCTTGGTGAGGACGGGCCCCTGCTTCACGGTGCCTGTGTTGATGTCGATGCTGGTGACGTGTGTGTTGCCGTCGCCGTTGGGAGTGCCGTCGCCGGGGTACGCGTCACCCGTCAGGTAGTACATGTACGAGCCGTACAACGCGTAGCCCTGCGGTGTGCCGGAGATCGTCGGCTGCTTGAAGTCGACCAGCGGTGAGCCGAAGTTGCCCGTCTCGAACGCGGAGAGGGGGTACACGGCGATGCGCTTGCCGGAGCTGGTGTGGTAGCGCACGATCATGCGCTGGTAGACCGGGTCGACGGAGCAGGTGTACTCGGTGGCTCCCGCGATCGGCCGGTATGCGGCCGAGGCGGCCGGTGAGCTCAGCGTGGTGCCGGCGGTGTAGGTGACCGGGGTGAGCGCGGTGCCGTAGCCGCTGCTGTTCGCGGCGCACTCGATCCACAACTCGGTACCGGAACCGCTCGGCAGCGCGGCGAACGCGACGCCGTGACCGAAGCCGTTGAGGTGCATGTACGAGATGTAGTTCCCGTCGAAGTCCATCTTGTTGATGCACAGGTCACCGGCGGACTCGGAGCTGCCACTCCGCTTGGTCGCCACGAAGAGGAACTTGTTCACCCAGTCGAAGGCGAAGCTCTGCTGGACCCGCGCACCGTGGGTGTCCTTGGACCGGAACAGGTCGTACGACGGCTCCGTGAGATCGAACCGCTTGGTGCCGGCCACCGCCGCGGAAGCCGTCTGCGCGCCGGCGCCCAGCCCCAGCGCGGCGAGCGAGGCGCCGGCGCCGGCGCGTATGAGGCCGCGGCGGGAGAAGGGGAATCCGGGGGTGTGGTTCATGGGGGGACTCCTGAGCATGGTGGGGTAGAGGGCAGAAGTGCGTGATGCTATCTCCTGGGCCGGCCCGCACCCCGGCTCGGGCGGGGTCCGTCACAACTGCGGCACCGGACCGGCACAACCGGTGTCCCCGCACGCAGATGAGGACAGGTCAGCCGCACACCTCGCACGTGGTGATGCAGGCCGGCGCGTCCACGGCGTCGTCCAGGAAGACGGTGAAACGCGGCAACCGTTGTGCACTCTCGATGGTCGAACGACCGGATGTGAACAACCGGCATCCCCTCATCCGACTCCTGGAGTATGCGTGCCTCTTCGCACCAGCCGTCGTACGAGCCCCGGCACCACCGCTCGTACGGGCAGTCGCACGGTCGCGTGCCGCGCGGCCGCCACGCTGCTGGCCGCCCCGCTCGCCGTCGCCGCTCCGGCCGCCGCGGTCCCGAAGGCACCGACCGCCGATTTCAACGGCGACGGTTTCGGCGACCTCGCGACCGCCGCGCCCGAGGCCACCGTCTCCGGTGTCGAGTTCGCCGGTTACGTCGCCTCGTCCTCGGCTCCTCGGCGGGCGCCGACACCGCGCACCCCCTGATCGTGTCGCAGGCCCTGCCGACACATTCCAGCGCGGGTGACGTGACGGGTGACGGTTACCCCGACATCGCAGTCGGCGTCCCCGGCGAGGACATCGGCTCCATACGCGACGCCGGTTCGGTCGTCCTACTGAAGGGTGGCGCCTCCGGGCTGAGCGGCACCGATGCCCAAGCCTTCGACCGGTCCGACTCCGGGGTACCCGGGGCCTCCGAGGCCGGTGACGAGTTCGGTGGCAACGTCGCGCTGCTCGACGTGAACGCCAACGACCGCGCCGACCTCGCCGTCGCCGCGCCCAAGGAGGACGGTACGTACGAGAACTCCGGCGCGGTGTGGCTGTTCCGGGGCTCCAAGGCCGGGCTGAGCACGAACAACATCACCTCGTTCGGGCCCTCGGCCCTGGGGGCGCCGCAGGAGGGCCGCTCTTCGGCCGTGCGTTCGCCAAGTAGGGCACGTTCTAAGGGCGCTGTCGGGGCTGGTCTGCCACGGCGGCGGTGAGACGTGCCGTGAGATCCACGACCGCGGCACGCAGTTCGTCGCCGCCCTCGACGCGGAAGGCGAACGGCAGCCTCGCCAGCCATTCCTGCGCGTACATGGCTGGATTGCGTGTGCTTCCGACCAGCACGCATCCATCCCCCAAGGGTGCAAGCCGCCCCATCGGCGGCCGGACCCAGGGGGCGACATCGGCCGGCGGCAGGTCGAACACCACGCGGGTGGAGAACTCCCACCCGAGACCCAGGTTCTCCTCCAGTACCGCCACCGGATCGAGCCCCTCGGGCGGTTCGAACCCGTCGCCGGTCCGCCGAACCGAACGGATCCGATCGGCCCGGTACGTGCGGATCGCGTCCGCGCGGTAGGAATGGCACAGCAGGTACCAGCGGCCGTGACGGACGACGAGCGACCAGGGATCCGCCTCCGCCTCCCACTCGCTGCCGTGCTCGGTGCGATACGTGATCAACACCCGGTCCCGGTCCGCGACGGCAGCGACGAGCTCGCTGGTGATGGCCGGATCGGGGCGGGTCGCGTACGGGTCCGGTGCGGCCGACGCGTACTCCCGCAGCATTGCCGCATGGTGCCCGACGCTGTCCGGCAGAGCCTTGACGACGTTGCCCAGGGCGGTGCCGACCAGGTCATCGGCGCCGGCCGCGCTCGGCTGGCCGCTGAGTACGGCCATCACCAGGCCGAGGGCCTCGGCCTGCGTGAAATGGACGGGAGGCAGCCGCGTCCCGCGCCCCAGCCGGTATCCGCCGTGCGGCCCACGGGCCGACTCCACGGGGATGCCGGCCTCGCGAAGTATCCCGACGTAGCGGCGCGCGGCTCGCTCCGTGACACCCAGCCGTACGGCGAGGTCGTCGGCCGTCGTACCGGGGCGGCCCTGGATGATCTCCAGGGTGCGCAGTGCTCGCGCGGTGGGGCTGAGATCGTTCGGCACGGTAGCAGGCTAATGCGTTCAATGAGCCGCGGAGTCAGAAGTGTGCGTTGGGATGCGCCGGCCCCGTGGGGCGAGGGTGGCCGGGGCTGTTCCTGGCTGTGACCGCCGACGGACTTCGCCCCAGGACGCTGGGACGCTCGCCGAAGAAACCGGCAGTAGATCGTCCGGATCTCCTCCTACGGTGACATCCGTACAGCAGAAGAAGGGGAACTGATCATGAACGTCATGCTTGTCGGCGGCCTGTGGCTGAACGGGTCCGTGTGGGGCCCTGTCGCGTCCGAGCTGGAGGCGCTCGGCCACCGTCCTGTGCCGCTGACCCTCCCTGGCCAGGGGGACGGCTCGTCGTCCGCCACGCTCGACGACCAGGTGGAGGCGGTGCTCGCCGCGGTGGACGCGGTGCCCGGCCGGGTCATGGTGGTGGGGCATTCCGCCGCCTGCACGCTCGCCTGGCTGGCCGCCGACCGGCGGCCGGAGCGGCTGGCCAAGGTCGCTCTCATCGGCGGCTTCCCGTCCTCCCATGGCCAGCCGTACGCCGACTTCTTCGAGGTGAGGAACGGCGTCATGCCTTTCCCGGGCTGGGGCCCGTTCGAGGGGCCGGACGCCGCGGACCTCGACGACGAGACCAGGCGGGAGCTGGCGGCTGCCGCGATTCCGGTGCCGCAGGCAGTGGCCCAGGGTGTGGTGCGGCTGGAGGACGCTCGGCGGTTCGACGTTCCGGTCCTGGTCGTGTGCCCGGAGTTCACGCCCGCGCAGGCTCAGGAGTGTATCGAGGCCGGTGATGTTCCGGAGCTCGCCCGGGCCAAGCAGGTGGACTTCGCCGATATCGACTCAGGACACTGGCCCATGGTCACCAAGCCTGCCGAGCTGGCCCGGATCCTGGCTGCGGCGGCAGGCGCCGCCTGACGGTCGAGGTGCCGCCGGCGGACCGGGAGGCCACGGTCAGCGTCACAGGCCGCCAGCCTGACGTGCTGTCCGTCCGGCCCGCTCGGCGCGGTGGGCGGTCCGCTGCTGTGGCCGGAGCACGAGCCATGGCCGACCTGCACCCGGTCGCACGAGGTGTACGAGGTGGTCGAACTGAAGGCCGTACGCGAGGCCCATCAGGGCGTCATGATGTTCCCGTGACGAACAGTGCAGAGCTGCAGCCTGCCCGGATAGTCGGCTATGACACTGGCCCCCTCGCGTACCGGGCCGGGCTCCTCGACGCACCGCTCTTCTGGCTGGGGCACCTCTCCTCGTGTGTCCAGAGCGAGGAGGCCGAGGAGCTGCTGTTCGGCGCGGACCATGACGCGGCCGAAGATTTCCAGCGGCGGCTGTGGGAGCGGGGGGAGTGGCCGGCGTTCACGGTTCCGCTCGCTGCTGATCACCGTCTCCACGTGGTCCACCACACCGTCCCGGACGACACCGGAACCGACTACCTCCTCCACCACCCCGACTGGGACCAGGCCCTACTCCTCGCCAGGGATGACGGGCACTTCATGGGGCCGGGCCTGTCCTGGCCCGAACTCGTGGCGGCAGCCGACAACGTGCTGCCCGGCGGCAGCACCACAGATCCGCACTCCCGCCTGCTGCTCCTGTTGCCCGCGTTCGGCGACGACGCCGTACCCGACGACGCTGTCGGCCGCCTGGCGGATGCGCTGCACGCCCGCACCACCGTGGAAGACCCCGAGGCCCTCGCCTCCGCTCTCCTGGAGGATCAAGGGGCTGCCGGCCCGGCGCGCTGGACGACAGCCGGGTTCGGTTTCTCCGTGAACGACGGCGAGTACTCCTTCCGCAACCCCGCAAACTCCTTCGCCCTGTCTCCCGAGCGCCTGGCTCGGGTGGCCACCGCACTGGCGCCTTGACCCACTGACCCCGCACGTTCGTGCACACCCGGGCCCCCTCGGCAGACGACCGACTCCATCGAGGCGACGGTGTCGGCCGCCGCCTTTGCCCCTCGGGCACCCGCGAGGCTGTCGATCGTGCGGTCATGGGGTGCGGTGCCTGATGGGCAGAGGTATGACTGACACGTGGCCCGGCGGAACAGGCACAGGTCCTTTCCTACGCTGCTGCCGGAAGGAGTGTCCGGTATGCCTGAGCGAGAGAGCCGGGCCGGGAGCGGTCGGCAGGGGGACGGTGTCACCGCCGCGCCCGGGGGACTGCTCGATCTGCTGAAGGTCGCCGCCCTGGTCCTGGGCAGCGACGGCCGGATCGTGCTGTGGAGCCCCGAGGCCGAGTCGCTGCTCGGCTACTGCGCGAGCGAGGCGCTCGGCCAGGACGCGGGCGCGCTGCTGGTGGCACCGGAGAACAGGTCACGGGCCCGCGAGCTGTTCCGGCACGTACGCACCGGGGCACGCTGGGCCGGCGTCTTCCCGATGCGGCACAGACGCGGGTGGACGCGCCGCGTGGAATTCCGCACCATGCAACTGCGCGACGCACACGGCGACATCCATGCCCTGGGCCTCGGCATCGACGCGGAGACCGTACGGACCGTGGAGCGGGATCTGGCGCTCTCCCACATTCTGATCAACCAGTCGCCGGTGGGCATCGCGGTGTTCGACCCGGACCTGCGGTGGGTGCGCGTCAACCCGTCGCTGGAGCGCATCAACGGTGTTCCGGAGGAGGCGGTGCTGGGCCGCCGTGTCGGCGAGGTGCTGCCGACGCTCGACGTCCAGGCCATCGAGGCGCGGATGCGGCAGGTCCTCGAAACGGGTGAGCCGTTGCTGGACCGGCAGACTATCGGCCGGACCGCCGCGGACAGCCAGGACCACGCATACTCGGAGTCTTATCACCGGCTGGAGGACTCCAGCGGGCGCGTGCTGGGCCTGGCGATGGCGATCCTCGACATCTCCGAACGGCAGCGGGCGTCCGCCGAGGTGCAGCAGGCGCGGGAACGTCTGGCGGTGATCGCCGATGCCGGCGCTCGCATCGGCACCACGCTGGACCTGCGCCGTACGGCACAGGAACTCGCGGACGTCACCGTTCCGCAGCTCGCCGACCTCGCGGCCGTCGACGTACTCGACTCGGCCGCCGGCCACGGCGGCACGGGCGGCGTACGGCCGGGCGACCCTGCGGCCTTCCAGGCGCTGGCCCTGACGGCGGGCCGTCCCGCCGACGCCTTCAAGGCCGCGGAGGGGGCGGACGAGCCGGCGTCGTACACCTCGCCCCAGGTGATCACCCAGTGCGTACGGCAGGCACGGCCCATCCTCCTGCGCCATGTGAACGCCAGGACGCTGCGGCGGGTCGCCCGGGACGACGCGGCCGCAGACCGGCTGCACCGGGCCGGCGTCCACTCCTACCTGGCCGTTCCTCTGGTGGCCCGGGGAGAGGTGCTGGGCACGCTCAGCCTGTACCGGACGGCCGACCACCAGCCGTTCGACGACCAGGACCTCACCCTCGCCACCGAACTGGCCGCACGCGCCGCCATCTGCATCGACAACGCCCGACTGTACGGGCGCGAACGCGCCACCGCGCTCACCCTCCAGCGCAGCATCCTCCCCCGGGAACCACCGCGGCCCGCCGGGATGGAGGTGGCCTCCCGGTATCTGCCCGCGGTGAGCGAGGTGGGCGGGGACTGGTTCGACGTGCTGCCGCTCAGGGACGGCAAGGTCGGCCTCGTCGTCGGTGACGTCATGGGCAAGGGCGTCCAGGCCGCGGCGATCATGGGGCAGCTCCGCACCGCCACCCGCGCCCTGGCCCGGCTCGACCTGCCCGCGGCGGAGCTGCTGTCCCACCTCGACGACATCGCCACCTCGCTCGGCGACGCCGACACGCTGGCCACCTGCCTCTACGTCGTCTGCGACCCCCGGCGCGGCCTGTGCGAGATCTCCCGCGCCGGCCACCTCCCGCCCGTCCTGGTGGACCCGGACGGGACGGCCGTGCTCCTGGACATCGCAGCCGGAGTACCCCTGGGGGTGGGAGGTGTGCCCTTCACCTCCAGTCGGCGAGAACTCCCGGAAGGGGCGGTACTCGCCCTGTTCACCGACGGACTCGTGGAATCCCGCACCGCCCCCATCGACACCGGACTGAACACCTTGCGCCGCCTCCTTGAGGACACCCGTCCCTCCCTGGAGGAAACGTGCGACATCCTGCTCGACACCCTGAACCGGGAACCCGACGACGACGTCGCACTCCTCCTCGCCCGACGCGCCGACCCGCCGATCTGACACGCCACACCGCCGACTCTCGTCCGGCCCGCCCATCGCCCTCGCCAGCAGCCTCGGATGATCAGTGTCGCTCAGGCCGCGGGAGGTCCTGCGCGCACCAGATCGTCTTGCCGTTGGTGGTGTGCCGGGTGCCCCACCCCTGGGTGAGCTGGGCGACGAGCAGCAGTCCCCGGCCGCCCTCGTCGAAGTCACGCGCTCGGCGCAGGTGCGGTGCGGTGTTGCTGGCGTCGGAGACCTCGCAGATCAGGGAGGCATCGCGAATCAGGCGCAGCCTGATCGGCGGCTCGCCGTATCGGATGGCGTTGGTGACCAGCTCGCTGACGACCAGCTCGGTGACGAACGCCGCTTCCTCCAGGCCCCAGGCGTCCACCTGGTCGACGGCGAGCTTCCTTGCGCGCGGCACTTCAGCGGCGTCGGGTTCGATGTCCCAGTCGGCGACGTGGTGGGGATCCAGGGCGTGCGTGCGAGCGAGCAGCAGCGCCGCGTCGTCGGTGCGGTGTGCGGGGAGCATCGCGTCGACGACGGTGTCGCACAGGGCCTCCAGTGAGGTGGCCGAGTGGTCAAGGACTCGCTGCAGTTCGTTGGTCCGCTGGTCGACGTCGCGCGCGCGGCTCTCCATCAGTCCGTCGGTGTAGAGGGCGAGCAGGCTGCCTTCGGTCAGTTCGAGCTCGGTGGCCTCGAAGGGCAGACCACCGATGCCGAGCGGCGGTCCGGGGTGGCCGGGCACGGGTGTCCTGGTGCCGTCCGGGGAGATGATCAGCGGCAGGGGATGGCCGGCACTCGCCAGCGTGAGGCGCCGAGAGACGGGGTCGTAGACGGTGTACAGGCAGGTGGCGCCGGTTTCGCCGGTCTGCTGGAACGGGCCGGTGGGCCGACCGTCGGCGGTGAGGTGGAGGACCAGGTCGTCCAGGTGGGTCAGGAGTTCGTCCGGCGGCAGGTCGACGTCGGCGAGGGTGCGGACGGCCGTACGCAGCCGGCCCATGCTCGCCGAGGCGTGCAGGCCGTGGCCGACGACATCGCCGACGACCAGCGCGACCCGGGCACTGGACAGCGGAATGACGTCGAACCAGTCGCCGCCCACCTCCGTGTCGGTGCCGGCGGGCAGGTAGCGGGAGGCCACCGCGACCGCCTCCTGGTGCGGCAGTCCCTGCGGCAGCAGACTGCGTTGCAGGGTCAGCGCGGTCGTGCGTTCGCGTGAGAAGCGGCGGGCGTTGTCGACGGCGACCGCTGCCTTGGCGGTGAGCTCCTCGGCGAGGATCAGGTCGTCGGCGGTGAAGGCCTCGGGCCGGTCCAGGCGGGAGAAGGCGACGACGCCGAGCAGCGCGCCGCGGGCCCGGAGCGGCACGGTGATCCGGCCGGTCAGCCCGTCCGCGGCGATGGACGCGTCGATCATCGGATTGCCCGGTGGCCAGTGCGCAGGATCGGCGGCGAGACCGGGCCCGAAGGCCCATTCGCCGCCCTGGCCGGGCTCGGCGGCGAGCTCGACCGCGGACCTGCCGGTGGCCATGCAGCGGGCTGCGACGGAATCGGCAGGGTGACTGACCGGCACAGGAGGCCCCGGAGCCCGGTCGGTGTCCTCCTTCGCGCTGTGCCGGGCGGCACGGCTGAGCACGATGGGCCTGCCGGAGGTGAGCGCGGGCACGGAAGGGGGTTCCTCGCCGCGCAGCACCTCGTCGAAGAGATCCACGGTGACGAGGTCGACGAATCCCGGCACCGGGGTCCCGGCCAGTTCCTGGGCGGTGCCGACCACGTCGAGGGTCCGGCCGATGCCGCCGCTGGCCTCGTTGAGCAGGAGCAGGCGCTGCCGAGCCCAGTACTCGGCGCTCATGTCGAAGCCCCAGTTGGCCACCGCGCGCACCCTGCCCGCGGCATCCCGGACCGGCCATATGCTGGTGGCCCAGGCATTGGCGTAGTCGCTGCCGCGTGGGCGGAAGACGGTGATGAGACGCGTGGCCCTGCCGGTTCTCGCCACTTCGGCCAGAGCGTCGGTGTAGGGCTTGTCGTCTCTTTCGGGAAAGAGCGTGCGGTCGAACTCGGGGAGCACCTCGCGGTACTTCTTACCGAGCACCTGTTCCTCGGAGTGCGCTATGACCCGGCCCGAGGAGGCGTTGATCCACAGGAACCGCAGCTCAGGGTCGTAGACACCCAGAGCGAACGGAGACTGCTCGAAGGCCCGGTCGGCGATCACCGGGCGGCGTCCCCACCGCTGGACGGTCATCACCTGGCCCAGTGTCCGCCCGTCGGGGCCGAACAGCGGGTGAGCCGTTACCACGGCGTCCACCGTGGAGCCGTCCCGGTGACGCAGAAGGACGAACCCCGTGGGGTCGGGGCCGGCACCGTAACCCTGGGGGAAGCCGGGCGGGGCTGGATCGACCAGCAGATCGGTCACGGGGTGTCCGACCAGATCCTCCGCCGTCCAGCCCAACAGCAGCCGGCCCCCCTCGCTCCAGCCGCTCACCCTGCCGTCGGGGTCCACCACGGCAACGGCCGTGGACGCGTCCTGCTTGTCGGCCATCTCCACCCGCCACGCCTCCGTCCGCACAGCCACGCCCGTCAGGGCTGGTTTCCAGCGGCCGATTCCAGCCTAGATCGGCCCCCGCTCCACGGCGCTCCGACGCGGTCCGGGGACCTCGCTGGCGCGGGCGGGCCCGTCCGTGAGCGGGTGGCCCGCCGCTCGACGAGGTCAGCCCGTCCGGTGGCCGTCAGACGCCGGCCGACCACGGTGCCGGCGACCCAGCGCCGTAGATGGCGTCGCGGTGCCACTGCGGCGGAGGCGAGGGCGCGGATCGGCCGCGTGAACGGTCCCTGGCCGCGGCGTGATCCCCGGCGCGATCCCGGGTCCGGACCGCTCGGTGTGACGGCCCCCCGATGTCCGACGCGAGGAATACGCGCCGCTGCGTCATGTCCGTCAGCCCGCTCGCCACACATCGAGTGCCGTGAGAGCCACGTGGAGTTCGGTGCGCTGCTCGCCAGATTCGAGGTCACGGGCGAGGAGACGCTCGATCGTGCGCAGACGTTGGTACAGGGTCTCGCGGGAGAGGCCGCCCCGGCGAGCCGCGGTCGTCTTGTTGCCGGCCGCGTCGAGGTAGTGGCGCATGGTCGTCAGCAGGTCGGTGCCGTGCTGGGTGTCGTGGTCGATGAGCCGCCCGAGCTGCCGTTCGGTGTACTCCTGGATCCGGGCGTCCGCACGGAGGGCGTACAGCAGGCGGCGCAGACCGATGTCCGACAGCTCGTGGAACGAGCGCTCCGGCGGGAGGGGCTGGTGAGGTGGGGTGGCTTCGGCGACCCGGGCCGCCTCGCCGAACGAGCGGGCGGCGCCGATGAGGTCCGTGACCTCGGAGCCGACACTCACGACTGCCCCCGGGGCCAGGCTCAGCACCGTGCCGGACAGACGCTCGACGATGGGGCGCCAGGTCTGGGAAGCGCGCAGGGCCAGCAGGATGCCGAGGCGGTCGGGGGCCAGTTCGCCGACGAGGGCGGCCACGCCCGCCGTTCTCAGCTCCTGCAACAGACGGGACTCGACCTCGGTTCCCCCTTCCCTCGCGCGCAGGTCCACCGAGATGGCGACGAAGTGGCGTCGATCGGTCGGCAGGCCCAGTGCGGAGCAGCGGGCGCGGGCGTCCTCCGCGGAGCGGTGGCGCTGCTCCACCAGGTCGCGCAGGGCGTTCCGGTGCGCAGTGCGTTCCCATGGAGTGGGGTGGATGAGTTGCGCGACGGTCAGCGCCATCGCGGTCCTCTCCAGCAGGATGACGTCCTCCGGTCCGAACGCTGCCGCCTCGGTGCGCGCCGGGAGCATGGCCACGCGGCCCCAGCGCTCGCCCTGGTACTCGACGGAGGCGGTGAGCCAGCCCTCCGGACCACCGACCGCCGTGCTGTCGCCGGGGCCGGTCGCCCTGGAGCGCTGTTCCCAGTCGGCGAGTGCTTCCTCGACGGAGAGCCCGGACGGCTCACAGATCAGGGCCTGGTGCACCAGGTTCTCCAGGACGACCGTGCGCCCACTCATCTCCGCCGCCGCCCGCACCATGTCCTCCGGACCGGCACCGCGCAGGGTCAGGGCGGTGAACGCCTCATGGATGCGCTGTGTGCGGCGCATCGCCTCCGCCTGGTTGCCGAGCAGCAGCGCGTGCACGACCTGGGTGACCTCCAGGAAGTTGACGTCCTCGGTCAGGGTGACGAGGGGCAGGCCGCGGCGGCGGCAGGCGTCGACGAGGCTGTCGGGTGGGCGGTGGTAGCGGCGTACGAGTTCGATGACCAGGGCCGCTGCCCCGATGTCCGCGAGTTCGTCGACATACCGGCGTACGCCGGCCGCGTCCTGCGGCAGGGGCATTCCGGTGGTGAGGACGAGTTCACCGCCTTTGAGGAACGACGCGGGGTCGGTCAGCTCGGTGATGTGGACCCACCGGACAGGCCGGTCCAGGTGCGGCACGCCGGTGACGACGTGGGGCCGTCCGGCGGCCAGGACGGGCAGTGCCAGGACATCGGCCACGGTGAGCGGACGGGTCGGCCCCTGACCGGCCGGGTCGGCGTCGTTCACGGTCTCTCCAAGGGTTTCCTGCTCGCGGCCCGTAGCCCGGGGGAGTGCCCGGCCACTGTGGCAAGCGTCTCTGACCTGCGCAAGAGCGGGCCCGCGGGTGATCGGTGCCCGGCACGCCCCCGGTCAGGCTGACACAACGTCCGGATGTCGCCTCCCGGCCGGACAGATCGCGCGTTGGCGCACCCCTGCTCCGCCGAGATGCTCGGAAGACCGCAGCATTCCGCAGCAGACCGAACACCGAGGCCCGGGAGACGTACATGACTGCACTGTCGCCGCACCTTCGCCAGGCCACGCCCGTGGTGGCGGCTCGTGGTGAGGGCGTCCACCTCTT